>JBLNBY010000364.1:0-3525 GCA_050260295.1 Bacteroidota bacterium | reverse complement strand
GCCGAAGTGGTGGAATTGGCAGACGCGCTAGATTCAGGGTCTAGTGCCCGCAAGGGCGTGCGGGTTCAAATCCCGCCTTCGGCACCAAAGCTTTTGGAACCCCGCAGCGATGCGGGGTTTTGCTTTTGCGGGGGACAGCTGCCCGTCTGTGTCGGGACCGACAGGTGAGTGGCAGGAATTGCCTGGCAGCGGCAGGGAAGGACTGGGAAATGACGAAGTTCTAAGACATCCCAATAGACACGACAGGTTATGTCTTCACCTGGCAGTAGACTGTACTTGGACTGGCCGCTGCCCGTGGCAGGGCGGACGTCTTGGGCGTTAGAGCACGGTCTGGCCGAGCCCAGAAAGGTGAGGGGTCAAGGATGGACGTCTTTGAACTCGACCGCAAGCTGATTGCCGACTACTCGTCCTACATCCGCAGCTTCGTGCAGATCTCCGATCAGCGAATCTCCCAGGTCGTCGAGCAAGAATTGGCCGAAGGGCTGCTCTGGCCGGAGGCGCTCATCCAGCTCAATCCCGCGTTCAAGGCGGGGCCAACGGTTGAAGAATTGGTGAACGCCGGCAAGCTCCACCGGGAGTGTGCGAAGATCTTCCGCGTGGGAAAAGCGGAGGGAGAGGGCCGTCCCCTCCGCCTGCACCAGCACCAAGCGGATGCCCTGGCGGCGGCTCGCTCGGGGGCCAACTATGTTTTGACCACCGGCACCGGTTCCGGCAAGAGCCTGGCCTACATCCTGCCCATCGTCGACTACGTTCTGCGCCATGGGTCGGGCAAAGGCATCAAGGCGATCATTGTCTATCCGATGAACGCACTGGCGAACAGTCAGGAGGGGGAACTCGAGAAGTTCCTTTGCGAGGGTTACCCGGAAGGGAGGCCGCCGGTCACCTTCCGGAGATACACGGGTCAGGAGTCAACCGTACAGCGTGACGAGATTCGACACAATCCCCCTGATATTCTCCTCACCAACTACGTGATGATGGAGCTGCTGCTGACCCGCCCGGAAGAGCGGAAGAGTCTCATAGAGGCAGCGCAGGGCCTCCGTTTCCTGGTCCTCGACGAACTCCACACCTACCGAGGGCGGCAGGGCGCCGATGTGGCCATGCTGGTCCGAAGGGTCCGGAATGCCTGCGGGGGAGAAGAGCTGCAGTGCATCGGCACCTCCGCGACCATGTCTTCGGGCGGAACGGTGACGGAGCAGAAGCAAGAGGTTGCTGCTGTGGCGAGCCTCCTCTTCGGCTCGCCGGTCACGCCGGACCGCGTCGTAGGGGAGACCCTGCGCCGGGCCACCCCGGAGCATGACTCAGCGGACCAGGACTTCGTCAAGTCACTCGCGGAGCGAATCGAAAACGGCCCGCGGGGCGCGTTCGCCAACGTTTCCGCCTTCCTGGCCGATCCACTCTCAAGTTGGATCGAGTCGACCCTGGGGCTAAGGGTTGAGCCAGGCAGCGGCGTGCTGGTGCGCGCCGTGCCCCAGCCGATCCGGGGTGCGAGCGGGGTCGCGCGGCAGCTCGCCGAGTTGACCGGACAGCCCGAGGAGCGGTGCGCGGCGTCGATTCAGGAGGCGCTGCTCGCCGGCCACCAGCTTCGGCACCCCGACACAGGTTTACCGGTCTTCGCCTTCCGACTTCACCAGTTCATCAGCCGGGGCGAAGCCGTTTATGCCTCGCTCGAGGCCGAGCCCGACCGTTACATCACAGTTCACGGCCAGCAATACGTCCCTGAAGACCGGACCCGCCTTCTCTGGCCGCTCGCCTTCTGCCGTGAGTGCGGCCAGGAATACTACCCCGTCTGGGGACGGAAACAGTCGAATGGTGATTGGGCCCAGTTCTATCCGCGAGATTTGGGAAGCCAGGAGCCGGAAGAAGAGGGGCTCGAAGCCGGTTACCTCTACATGTCGACCAAGGAGCCGTGGCCTACGGATGAGGCGGGCGTCCTCGAACGGGTGCCGCCCGACTGGCTGGAACCAACCGCCGCCGGCGAGCGCATCCGGCCAGGCCAGCGCAAGCACGTCCCCCAATCGGTTGAGGTCGGCCCTGACGGAACTGTGGGGGCGGGCGTCGCGTGCCACTACCAGCGCGCTCCCTTCCATCTCTGTCTCAAGTGCGATGTCTCCTACAGTTCGACGAGGAGCAACGATGCCGGTCGGCTGGCCACCTTGGGCACGGGCGGACGGAGTACCTCGACGACGATTCTGAGTCTGTCCGCGGTGCGGCACCTGCGGCACGACGAGAGCCTGGCCCCTGAGGCGCAGAAGCTCCTGAGCTTCACCGACAACCGGCAGGACGCCTCGCTCCAAGCCGGCCACCTGAACGACTTCGTTGGCGTAGGGCTGGTCCGGGCCGGGCTCTTGAAGGCCTTGAACCAGGCCGGGCCAACCGGCCTGACCCACGAGCAGTTGACCCAGAGCGTCTTTGAAGCACTGGCTTTGCCTTTGGCCGACTACGCGGGGAAGAAAGACGTCAGGTACGCCGCCCGGACCGCCACCGACCAGGCGCTACGAGAAGTTCTGGGCTACCGAATCTACCGTGACCTTAGCCGGGGCTGGCGGGTCAGTTCGCCCAACCTGGAGCAGTGCGGCCTGCTGGAGATTGCCTACGAATCGCTCGCCGAGTTGTCTGCCGATGACTCGCTCTGGGACGGGAAGCACGAAGCCCTGGTTACCGCCACGCCGGAGCAGAGGAAGGAGGTCTGCCGCGTTCTGCTGGACCTCATGCGGCGTGAACTGGCCATCCGAGTCAGGTACCTGGACCCGGTCGCACAGGACCAGATCCGACAACTCTCGGAGCAGTGGCTGCGCGAACCCTGGGCGTTGGACGAGCGCGAGTCGTATCAGATGGAGCAGGCGCGCGTCCTCCTTCCCCGCGCGAGAGGTCGCGACGAGCAACGGCGGAATGCGCTGTTCGTTTCGGCTCAGAGCGGCTTTGGCCGGTATCTCCGGCGAACCACCACTTTCCCGAACTATCGGGCCGTACACGACCGGCTGAAGCTCGACGATACGCTGGACATCATCGGTCATCTGCTATCGGCTTTGGATGAAGCTTGTCTCATCCAGAAAGTCGGTGACGATGGCGGCGTGCCGGAATACCAACTGGCCGCCGGTTGCATGCGCTGGAAAGCGGGGGACGGCACGCGTGCCTACCAGGATGTGATCCGGGTGCCTCGGGCCTCGGCGAACGGTGGCCGGACCAACCAATTCTTCGTCGACTTCTACCGCGAGGTCGCCTTGGATGCCCGCGGGATCCGCGCTCACGAGCACACGGCCCAGGTCACCTACGACGACCGGGTGGAGCGAGAAAAACAGTTCCGCACCGGGGAACTGCCAGTCCTCTACTGTTCGCCGACCATGGAACTGGGCGTGGACATCTCACAGCTCAACGTGGTGAACATGCGCAACATGCCGCCCACACCCGCCAACTACGCCCAGCGGAGCGGGCGGGCAGGCCGCAGCGGGCAACCGGCCCTCGTCTTCACCTACTGCTCGACTGGCAGCCCCCACGACCAATACTTCTACCGGGAGCCGCAGCGGA
>JBLNBY010000363.1:0-3383 GCA_050260295.1 Bacteroidota bacterium | reverse complement strand
GCGGCGATCGCGACGATACTGCTGCTCATGGTATCGGCATTGATCATCCCCTACATGGCTTCTACGCTCCGTCAGCGAGGTGCTGAACGATGAGCCGGAGAATTCGCCCGTCACAAGTCTTGGTTTACCTGGCCTTGATCGTGTTGGCCATCATCTACCTCGTGCCGGTCTACATGACGGTGATCACCAGCCTGAAGCCTCCCGCAGAGATCAATCTCGCCACCGCTTGGCAACCACCTACGGTCCTTGATTGGGAGGGCTATGCCACGGCCTGGACTCAGTTTGCTCCCAAGCTAAAGAACAGTTTCGTCCTGGCGGTTACGGCCACGCTACTTTCGACCTTCCTCGGATCGTTGAATGGTTACGTTCTCTCGAAGTGGCAATTTCGGGGCGCGCACATCGTCTTTCCCCTGATTGTTTTCGGAATGTTCATACCCTATCAGAGCATCCTTATCCCTCTCTTCCAGTTCTTACGCAAGATCAACCTGTACGGGGGAATTACGGGTCTGGTGGTCGCACACGTGGTGTATGGTTTACCCATTACCACGCTACTTTTCCGTAACTTTTACGCGGAAATTCCCAATGAGCTGGTTGAGTCGTCCTGGATGGATGGTGCGGGGTTTTTTCAGATCTATAAGAGCTTGATCCTGCCACTATCGGCCCCGGCCTTCGTGGTGACGGTCATCTGGCAGTTCACTCAGATCTGGAACGAGTTTCTCTTTGCCGTCACGCTGACACAACCAGCGGCCCAGCCGATCACCGTGGCGCTGGCCAACCTGGCTGGGGGGCAAGCGGTCCAGTGGAACCTGCCGATGGCCGGTTCCATCCTGGCCGCGCTTCCCACTGTTTTAGTCTACATCCTTCTGGGACGTTACTTCATCCGCGGCCTGCTGGCGGGCTCTTTGAAGGGGTGATCAAAGCGCGGGTATTGCGCCCCCGGGGACGGAATTGAAATGGTGCGGGTGTGAATTCCCCGGCGCGGGCGCCCGCCCGGGAAACGTTGGTGCTGGCGCTCAACAAACTCCACCCCGATCAACTCGAAGGCTCGGATTACTTGAGGGTTTGATCTTCGCGAGCCGAAGTTTCTTCGGCGCTATCAGACCACATGACTTCGTGTTCCGACAGCCCGACACAACCTGTCAGAAGACTGGCGAATACCAGAAAGACCGGGTTGTCAGTGACCCAGACGGATGTGCCGGTCCGAGTATCGCGGGCGACTCCTGCGACAACGATCACCCCTCCGGGCTTGCGATGGGCTCTGAGCCATTGCGCCAGATCAAGATTAGCATCAGTGTGAGCATCCCCCTTCGGCGAAACGTCACCGAGCCCTATCAGACAAGCACGCCCCATCGGGGCACGGGCGTCCGGTTGTGAGTTTAATTGTCCATGCTCCTTCCCCCGGTAGAGTTGGAAGCACTGTACGTTCTTGCGGATCCTCAGCAGGAATGACGCCAAAAGGGCAGAATACGGCAGTGGCTGTTCGGGGGAGGCACCCATCGCAAAAAACGAAATGGTGCTGGACGCTCACGCGAACCCGTTACACCCCACACACCCGAAGCGGGCCAACAACAGGCCAAGAACGAGTTGGCAGTAGTGTTCGTACCTGGGCCGGGTATCCTGTGAGGCCAGCCTCGAGAAGGTCGGGTGACTAGTGACTGCTGCGCCCACCAAGCCCACCACGCGCCCCGGTACATAGTACAATCGCGCCGGCATCAGCGAAGGCAGAGGCTGCAAGCGATAGGTACGGCCGGAATCAGTGGCCGTTTCGGCAGGAGTCCACAACCAAACACGGAGGGCGATAACGTGCGACACAGCATGGATCACCTGATTGATGCTGATACGGGTACGATCCCGGCTGAACGTGACGCTTCTCCCCTGCTGACCGTAGCTGGGCTCAGCAAGCGGTACAACGGGGCGTTTGCGCTCACGGACGTCTCCTTCGCCCTCTACCCGGGCGAGATCGTCGCCCTGCTCGGACCCAACGGGGCGGGGAAGACCACCACCCTCAAACTCGTGGCTGGTCTGCTGCGGCCCGACGCGGGTACGATCAGCGTCGCGGGGGTCGCACACCGTTCAGAAGCTGCCCGGAATGCCCTTGCCTACATTCCGGAACAGCCCGCCCTCTTCGAACTGCTGACCGTCTGGGAACACCTGGCTTTCACCGCCCAGGCTTACTCGCTCCGCAACTGGGAGGAGCGGGCTCTGCAACTGCTGCACCGTTTTGAACTGCACTCGAAACGCTACGAGATCGTGGCCTCGCTCTCCAAAGGGATGCGCCAGAAAGTGATGATCGCTTGCGCCCTGCTGCGGTCGGTGTCAGTCTTCCTTTATGATGAGCCGGTGGTCGGTCTCGATCCCGCCGGCACGGCGGAGTTGACCGGTGCCATCCGTGAACAGGCGGCTGCCGGGGCGGCCATTCTGGTTTCGACCCACCAGCTGTCGCTGGCAGAACGGCTCTGCCACCGGGTGCTGGTCTTGCAGGACGGTCGGCTGGTGGCGGCCGGCAAACTGGATGAGCTGCGGCGGCAGCTGGCGCTGGAAGGGCGTGCTTCGCTCGAGGACGTTTTCTTTGCCTTGTTGGCCGGTGCTAATCCTCGGTCCGAGGGGTCGGGGGAGGATGGTGACGCCCGGGCTGGGGGCGGAGAGGCAGAGGAGGGGCGCTGATGCGGACGGTGCTGCTCCTCGCTTACCTGATGACCAAGGCTCGGATCAGGCATTGGCTTGGGAATCGCCGGCGGGCGCTGGTTCTCCTGTCCGTGCTCGGCCTGTTTTTGGGTTTCGTCCTCTGGTTCGTCCTGGCCCATCCGCAGTTTGCCGGGGTCGGGGGTTTGTGGGGTGCTTCGTCCATCGTTGCCTGGCCGGCAGAGGCCGTAACCGGGATGCTCCTCTTGTACTTTGGTATCCCCCTGGTATTGACCTTTCTCAGCAGCGCGCGTGGAGCTCTGTTTTACCTCAACTCGGCCATGTCATACTGGCTGGCGCTGTCGCCCGTTTCCGAACGGGCGGTCGCTTCCTTCTACTTCTTCTCGGGCCTGCTGTGGAGCGGCGTGACCTCGGCTTTCCTCACTCCGCTCGTCACCGGTTCACGGGCGGGGACGGGGGCGTCCTTCTGGCCGGCCTGGCTAGCACTGCTTAGCATCTCTTTCTGGGTGAAGTGCCTGTCCTACCTTTGGTATTTCCGCCGTGCCCGCCGGCCCGGCTCTCCACCACCCGCACGACGGTTATCGGTAGACCACCTGCCTACCGCTGCAGGGAAACCGATCGCTCGCGGGAAGACAGCCGCTCAAGGGAAACCGGCTGCTCAAGGGGGCACGGCCGCGGCCGCTGACCCGCTGCTGCTCACACTGGTTGCGGGCCTCTTGGTAGTGGCTGTGGTCGGCACG
>JBLNBY010000362.1:0-3086 GCA_050260295.1 Bacteroidota bacterium | reverse complement strand
AGAGACTCATACAGGAAGCCAGGGTGGTAGTAGGCGATCTGCTGCATGTCGATGGGGCGGTTTTCGGGCCGGACGTACATCTTCCAGGGGACGTCCGTTGGATAACCATATACCTCCTGATTGAAGAAGTTGCCCCAGCGGCCGATGGCCTGACCGACCAGGGCAGCTGGAGCAGCAATGTCGGTTATGGAAGCCAGGGAAACGTGCGTTAGCCGGGCATAGATGGCAAATACAGCCAGGGATGCCATGACTGCGCCATGGATGGAGAGGCCTCCCTGCCAAGTACGCAGGATCTCACCCGGTTCGTCGAGATAGTAAGGAAAATTCTGGAGTACGAACCCGAGCCGGGCACCAAGTAGCCCCGCGGGTACGACCAGGAGGAGCAGGTTGAAGATGTGGTCGGAAGCGACTCCCCGGCGTGGGCCGATCCGCTCGGCCAGAGAGTAGCCGGCCAACACGCCGAGCGCAATCATGACACCGTACCAGCGAATGGAGACGGGACCGATATGGACCAGCACCGGGTCAACCTGCCAGGTTCCCCGGAATAGTTGCCGCAACACATAGATGAACACCGCCAAAAGGAGCATTCCGACGGCAATTTGTGGGTTGCGGCGTGATTTCGCACCTGACTGACTAAACCTTCTGGCCATCCTATGTTCCCTTCCGCCAGAGCATGCAATTCCCGGTTATTATAGCATGGTTCTCTCGTGGCCAGTCGTTGGGCTGGCAAGTAGCGCCACTTCAAGCTTGGTTATCCGGTTTTGCCCGTCTTCTCCGGGCATGTACCGGACTAGGCGGATACTCCTGGCTTCACACTAACAGCCGGGAGGGATGGACATGGTGCACTTCAAGGGAAGACTGCGCAGGCTATTACCTTTTCTCATCGTTACGCTGCTGGTGTTGTTCGTAACCGGCGATGTCCTCGCCCAGCGGCCAACGCTTTACTGGGGGAGTTACGGTAGCAGCGTGCGGCTGGTGCAGTGGCGGCTGCAGAGCTGGGGTTACTACCGGGGCCGGATCGATGGGGTGTTTGGAGCCCGGACTTCACGGGCTGTCCGGCTTTTCCAGGCAAGAAACGGTTTGCGGGTGGACGGAATTGTGGGACCGCGGACCTGGGCAGCACTGGGTTACCCGACCCGCACCGCAGCGGCAGCACGTCCAGTAGCCTACCGGGCCACGGCGGGCGTAGCCCGTTCCGACGAGTTGGGGTTGCTGGCACGAGTAGTCGCCGGGGAAGCCCGGGGTGAGCCATATCCGGGTCAGGTGGCAGTGGCGGCGGTAATTCTCAACCGGGTTCAAAGCCCAAGGTTTCCCAATACGGTCAGCGGGGTGGTCTTCCAACCAGGCGCGTTCGAATCCGTGTCGAACGGGCTCATCTGGCGGCACAGTCCCACCCCCACGGAGATTCAGGCGGCGCGGGATGCCCTGAATGGATGGGATCCCACCATGGGGGCGCTCTTCTTCTGGAACCCCAGTAAACCTGTGAGCCGGTGGATCTGGTCCCGACCAATCGTCGTCTCGTACGGCCGGCATGTCTTTGCCCGCTGATGCGAACTGAGGGCGGGGTCGCCTGACTGTGGCAGCGACTAGATGGGCCTACGAGCCCGGAATCGGGCAGAGCGGATAGCAACGTACGAACGTAACAAGGAGGCGATCACATGTCGCGTCGCATAGGGGCGCTGGCGACCGTGCTGGTCGTGGCGGCGCTCGGCTTCGGGGTCTGGCAGTGGTGGCAGGCCCGCCGGTTTGCCACGGCTCTGGAGGCCGCATATTACGGTAACTTCAATAGCGCAGTTCAAAACGTGGAAACCGCACAAGTCTCCCTGGCGAAGGCGCTGGCGTCAGGGTCGCCAGCCGACTTGGCGGTTCAACTCGACACAGTCTGGCATGGCCTGACGTCGGCCGAGGATCAGATCTCCCGCCTTCCCCTGGGGGACATCAACCTGGCTGCCACCCGTAAATTCCTGAACCAGGTCGGTGATTACGCACACTCACTGGCCCGAGCCAGTGCGGCAGGGAAGGAACTCGAGCCGGAAGACTGGGATACGCTGGCCAAAGTTCACACCGAGATGGGACGTTTTTCCGACGCTCTGCATGACTTGAGTGGCCGTTTCATCGATGGCGGCTTTCGCTGGAGCCGGGTGATGAACCCCAAGGTGGATCGTATCCGGCGGGAGTTGGCCGCGGTCTGGCCGCAGCCGGATGTGGCGGTCCTACCTGCAGCTACCGGCGGGAGCCGCGAGGACGCCACACCTGCGGTTCCTCGAGGACTGGAAGGCTTCACCGATATCGAGCAGCGGTTACAGGAAATGCCGGTGCTCGAGTACGACGGCCCCTTCTCCGAGCACGTGGTGAATCGGGAGCCTCTGGGGTTGACAGGGGATGAAATCGATCGTGACCAGGCAGTAGATAAGGCGCGTGCCTTCGTGGATGGGGCTGGGGTGGACAACCGTGACTATCGGCCGACCGGGCGCATCGAACAGATCAACGGCATGATTGCCGCCTACCAGGTTGACCTCCGGCCTTCGGTGGGCAGAGGAGCGGTAACGGTAGCAGTGTCGAAGAAAGGCGGGCATCTGGTTTGGATGTTCAACGACCGGGATGTTTCCGGTGTGCGAATCACTTCCGATGAGGCAAAGAATGCCGCTCTCCGTTACCTGGAGAGAATTGGGTTCAAGAATATGACGCCCACGTATACTCTTCGTGAGGGTGGCACGGAAAGCATCACGTTCGTGAGCGAAGAAAACGACATTCGCATCTACCCAGACCAGGTGAAGGTCAAGGTTGCTCTCGACAACGGACAAATAGTGGGCGTCGACGCCTACGCATACGTGATGGCCCATCACGGTCGGGATCTGCCCAAGCCGCGCATAACCAAGGAGGAGGCGGCCAAGAAGGTGAGCAGCCGGCTGAAGGTCCGGGGCACACGCCTGGCAGTCATTCCTCTGACCTCTGGTCGTGAGGTGCTCGCCTGGGAGAACGACACCGACCTCAACGGGGACAGGTTCCTGGTCTATATCAACGCCATGACCGGAGAGGAAGAGCAGATCCTCAAGATGATCGACGTCGACGGAGGTACCCTCACC
>JBLNBY010000361.1:0-5568 GCA_050260295.1 Bacteroidota bacterium | reverse complement strand
GGTGGGAAGCATGACAATGTCCGGCACTACTCCGCCCGCAATGGAGACCAGCAACTTGGACTGGATCTCATCCCAACTCAGATATTGAATAGTGACTTTCACATCCGGGTTGGCTGCCTGGTAGTCCTGCAACAACGTGTCCTGTACTTTTTGGTAACCGGTGCCTCCCAAGGCGGCAATGCTGAGGTTTGTCCGGGCCAGGGCCGGAACACCCGTTACACCTGTGGCAACCAAAACGACCAGGGCCAGTAGTGGTACCAGTGTCCTCTGTACCAAGCCTCTACTGCTCATTTCTTTCCCTCCCAGGAGCAGATTTGGTTCTTAGCACGCTCCGGCTTCGGGAGCTCCCGCCTCTACTGCTTGCTGCCAACACGACCGGCAACCGACGTCAAGTGATGGTAGGAGACGGTTCAGTTACCCCCTTCCCAGTCAATGACCAGTATTGCGTACACGCCCAATTCGGGTAGAACAACCTGCACCTGGCCGTCTGCCTCGATTGTGAAAGGCAGTTGCTGATCGGCCTTTCCCAGGGATGCCAACCGGACACTTGCCGGCCTGACACCCGCTGGCAGGCTAAACTGCACCTGGAGATTGGGTAACGGGTTCACTCGAGTAACTGGCTGATAGGGGCGCTCCTGTTGGGCGAAGGCGTAGGTGATCGCACGCCAATCGCCAACGTTCGTTTCCCAGTTCACCAGATGAACCAGGGTGGTGTTGTCCTTTGTGTACGTCACCACTTCTATCTGGGGTGCTTGGCCGTCGGACGATAGCTGTACCCTCACGGTCTGAAACTCGGGCAGTCCAGCTTGCTTTACGGCATTCCACATCGTTTGGCGCGCCTCGGGGTCACCGGTATTCCAATACACGCGGCCCCAGGGACCGGATAGATGGAAGAGGCGGTACGCCGCGGTGTCCTCAATGCCCAGAGCGTCGGCAAACGACTCGACCGGACGGGTACGCCCGTATTGATCCGCCTTGCCGGTGTCACCGCTTGAGAGGAGTGTGCCGCCAGCCTGCAGATAGCCGTAAAGGGCCCGCAACTCCTCATCGGAGAGAGCGGCGGCGCCCGGGAGCACGATGGCGTCGTATCTCCCTCGCAGATCGGCCGCCAGCAGTGATTCGTAGTTGAGGACGTCCACTTGAATACCGGCTTCCAAAAGGAGCTGGTACCAGCCCATTACCTCAGTCTGGTAACGGACGTTGGTGACGGCGCCTTCGGGGTTCTGCCAGTAATCATTGGTCTTCTGGGAGAAAAAGAACCCCACCCTGGCAGCACTGGTTGTCGCCGCGTCGGCGAAGAGTTCACGGTGGGAGCGGACGAAGTTGAAGAACTCGCCCGCGGCTTGCACCCACTGGTGGTCCGGATTGAGCGTCTCACTTACCGGCTGCCAGTCTATGTAGGCAGAAGCACCGTTGGCGTATATCTCAGCCATGGTGAGCTGGGTTTGTGGCGGTGTGAAGGAGGCACCGTCGGGATACTTGAATTGCAGTGCCACCCATACCGGTTTACCAGGGGTGGCCCCCGAGTAATAGCGGGCATTCAGGCCCAGAATCCAAAGAGGCTCAGCTTCGGTATAGTTGCATTCCACCAGCGGTACGTCGATGACTTTCCCGAGCCGGACGGGGTCGATGGCATACCCGTGAGCCCAGGCGATCCGCCCGATGGTTTCAGCCATGTTCCAACTCAGGACGGTGTCAGGATTCTCGGCTTTGAGTGTGTTGCGCACTTCTCGAGCCAGACGAGCCACGGTGTCGTAGCGCCATTCATTCCAACGCCAGTAGTCCGGGTCAGTGGGGGCAAGCTGGTACGGATCGATCGCGAGACCGGGATGGGCGGCGGCGAATTCTTCCCGGGAGTAGGGGGAGTAGTCTGTACCGGAATAGAGGTTGGAGATGTCGGCGAAGACACCGTCCAGGTTGCCCGCCAGGTAGCGGAAGAAAGCAGAACGGTAACGGGGGAAGTACGGGCTCGCGGGGGCAAACGGATAGGCGTTCCACTGCCGGTCGAGCGAGCCATCCCGCCGCTGCAGGACCCAGTCGGCCGTGTCAGGATAGCGGGTGAGGAATGACTGTCCCTCGAGTCCCACCGCTCCGGTGTATGCCAGGGTACGCAATCCTTGGGCCTCGGCCTGCTTGAGGAAGTAGGGGATCTGGAGATAGGCGGAGGGGCTGTGGGTCTCCCAGGAGAAGACGGAGACTCCGTGGTGGACCGTTTCCGCCACGACCTGGGGCAGAACCATGTGATTGCTGGGGATATAGATCTTGCTGATCGTGGCTGCGTACGCCCAGTCGGCGACTGGCCAGTGGTCTAGCGGGATGCTGGAATCGGTCTCCCGGATCGCGCTTGGCACCTCGGAGGCTGTAATTCCGAAGTAATGGTAGTAGCTGCGACCCAGCAGGTTGCCCTGGCTGTCAATCAGGTCGATCTGAATGCTATTCGGCCCGGGAGCTGACGCGGGATTGGTAAAGGAGAAGTCCTGGGAACCTTCCGGGAGCAGTGGTTCTTCCAGCAGCAATTCACCCAACTGCGCCGACACCGCCGGTAGAGATCGGGCGCCGGACTGGTGTGGTACGTTCGTGAAAACGAGTTTGCCTGCCTCTAGCGTGTCATCAAACCGGTTGATTACCTCGCCCGTCAGTGTGTGCGGCCTGTTTGCCAACACAACCGGTGAACCGGAGACACGAAGTTCGATCCCGCCGATATCCATGGTCTGGGAGAACGTTAGTCCGTCCCCATCCTCCAGCGTCCGGACGTCCAACTCGATGTCATACTTTCCCGCGGAAAGCCCGGCCAGTGACCACCCGGGTTCGACGAAATTCAGCCCGGAGTCGACGTTTCCCGTCCACAACCAGGTCCTTTCCGGACTTGGGGAGGCATATTGGGCCAGTTCTACAGGTGACGGTTCCAGAAGGCCAGTCAAGTTGGGAGTACGGCCGGAAAGGCGTCCGACGACGCGGATTTGCACTGCCCTGGATGCCTCAATGACAAGTTGAAGCTTCTGAGACCCGGGATAGCCCGACAAGCGTGCCTGCGCTGCTCGCAATGGATTCTCCGGCTGGTTCACAGCCGCCTCGACGGTGGCACTACGCACCCAAAGAGCACAAGAACCGGCCATTACTAACAGCATTACGACGAACAACACCACTCGCTCACTCTCCATAGAGCCCAACTCCTACGTCTACGTCAGATCGCCGCGGCAAGGGATACCAATGCAGGCATACGTTGTTGTTGCATACTTACAGTAGCCGTGACCGGCGGCGGCAGTCAATTACTGGTAAAGGAGTAGAGGCAGCCAGCCATATATATGGCTGTATGTATATATTAAAATCAGTAGCAGGAACTGCTTTCGGTAGCCAGAAGGTTTGACCGGGGGGGAGACCATGGATGAGCAAGAATAGCTCGATCTCGGGAGAGAAAGGGGTGCCGCGAGGCCTTTTCCGGGAGCCCGCCGGCCGGGCCACCGGCCCGAAGGCTCCCGCGATGATAGGAGAGAAAACTCTGCAGCAGGGGCCCAGCATAGTACTGGGTAACGAAATCGTGGAGAACGTCGTTGTTGCCCAACGGGCCAGCTACATGCTGCGCATGCCTGTTGAGTTACGTCAACGACTCGACCTGCTTGCAAGGGCACTAAGTATGCAGGACATGGCCAAATCCGTTGTCGATAGTTCGACTCTCAACTCTTTTGCTGTAGAAGTTCTACTTCATCTTATGAGAACGGCGGGTTCATTGCTTGACCCTGGAACCCAGGACCCGCTCGAGACTTTTGTCCAGGCGGTGAAAGCCTGGAGGAGAAGCCACCCGAGAGATACCCTGGGAATGCTGGGAGGGGTACTCGCCGTGCTGAGAGAGACGCTCGGCTGGGGCTAGCGGCGCATTACAGGTGTCGTAAACTTGGTGCGCCCGGGCTCACACCTTGCTCCCAAGGTGACAACGTAATCTTCAATAAGCGGACTGCTTTGGCAGGAACATGTCAGGATATAGCGAATCACCACGATTGTCGATGGAAAGTAGGCCGGGGCGGTCCAGAGAAACCACAGTCGGGAGGTAGTGCCTGTGGAGGACCCACGGTGTCACCGCAGGCGAATAGGCAGAATCCCGGTGGCACTCGCCGTCGCCTTCCTTTTTGTTGTAATTACCGTTGTGGCGAACTTACTGATGATGCCCACCATCGCTTCTGGAAAACCGGCAATATGCATAGACCAAAGCCATGATTTCCGCTTTGCGCTTGCCTGGCAACTGCGAGATGTACTGGCCGAAGGCTTTGCCGTCACTGTTTCTCTCGCCAGTATAAACTGTGTGGATTTACAGCAGTACGATGTCTTGGTTGTTCCTATTGGCACCAGCGTGACTTTCACAGAGGTCGAGAAGCAACAGATTGAGGAGTTTATAGCCGCTGGGGGCGGCATTTTCGTGATCGGTTACGGTGTGCCTTCGGTAAACTGGGTATCTTCGTTGAGAGACCTCACACACCACCTGCTTCCTAACCTGGAATTCTCAGATGCTGAAGTAAACGACGGCAGTCTTGGCTTCATTACGGGACGATTTGGCCAGGGGCAGATCCTGGCGGCGACCGATGCTCTATTATCAACCCATATATCCCAAGACGCTGACAAAAGTACCATTAATGAGTTGGTTCGCAGCATCGTCCGTGAGGCATCCCGTACTGGCACGGCTGGTGTTCCGAGTCTGATCTACCCGGAGAACCGCGTCGAAGTTGGGAACTTCACGGTTTGTTACTCGGGGCATCTCAGCGGCAACGCGCGTATTATCACCAATAACCTCGATCAAGTTTGCTCTCTGCTTGCCAAGTATCATGGTGAACCGCTTGTCGTCAGGCTAAATCTGCTTCTTCTGCCGACTGCGGGCAGTGGATATGCTTCCGCCGACGAAATCGCAGTTGGGGCTTTGGGTGACGAGGCTAACATCCTGGCAGTTCTCGCTCATGAGCTCACTCACGTCTGGGTACGCCCCGCCGTTCTGCCCTCGAGCTTCAACGAAGGATGGGCGACACTGGCCGCCCAAAGAGTTGTAGCGGCCTTGGGATACACGGACTATGCTCGACTGGAACGTGCAGGTTACGGCGAGTCATTGCGTTGCCTGGAAGAGAAGCAGGGACCGCTAAACTTCTACGACTGGCCAAATGGTCCGCCGCAAGAGATGGTGCCGGCTTACATGGGCAAGGCGATGAACGTCATCGAAGATCTTGAGAAACGCTTCGGTCCCGAGCTGATAGCCACAGTCATGGCGCGGGGGAAACACCACATCCGTCAAGGAGTGCTTCGTTCTCCCTTGAGTCTGGATGAATTGGCGTCCCTGTTTACCGAGATCGTTGGTGATGACTTGGACGTATACGGAATGTTCCAGGACGGTTGGTATGTGAAGTTCCAATGTCCAGTGGGAAATGCGAAAGTAAGAGGGCCTCTCACAGTCAGACTCAAGTTGCCGCGTGATACACTTCTCAGCCGCATCACAGTCGAACTGGATGGTGCGCCGATCTATTCGGGACAAGCGGTTCCGCAGAACCTGGTGATAGATACTCTGACAACTACGGACGGTTCCCATACACT
>JBLNBY010000360.1:0-2682 GCA_050260295.1 Bacteroidota bacterium | reverse complement strand
GCCTATTGAATAATATACAGCCAATGAATGCCACTTTCGCATTGTGAACGTTCGGCTGTTCGAATAAACCGCAGTTCAAGCAGGGAAAACGAGTTGCCGCCTACACCGGCCGGCACCATCGGGACACACTCTGTCCCACCGCACCGCTGCATAGTCATGCTCTCCTTGCCGCCACAGTCGACCAGTTGCCGTGCTAAAATGGGGCGGCCCGGTGGCCGCCCCTGCATACCATCCACTTTACACGCAGTTTACCTACGGATCCGGGGGTACACCCCGCCCCATTGACACCCCAGCTACTGGTGGATGATCCCCGTCAGCTCCCTGGTAAGCTCGCTTACGACCTCCCCGAGGGATTTCTCGGCTTTGAAGACGGGGCCTAGGTAGGCCCACTCCCGTTCAATGAACTTCCCCCAGTTGGACGTAATGGGCTCCGGCCGTCCGTAAGCAAACGCCTCGACGAAGACGAGTTTGTTGGCAGGATTTGGTTTCGGGTCGGACAGGATCCAATCAGTCGCCAGTTGGCGCAGCGCCGGCATCACGCCGAAGGCTGCGGACAAGGCCTTCTGACCCGGTTCACCGGACAGGAAGCGAAGCAGACGCCAGGCCTGCTCCAGGTGCTTGGTTGTCTTGCTGATGGAGTGAGCCGATCCGGCAATGCGGGTGAACCGTCCGGCTGGACCGGCCGGTATGTGAGCCACGTCCCACTTCATGTTCTGCGACAACCTGGCAGTCATGTAGGGAGCATCAACGAACATCCCTATGGCTCCCGCAGCAAATGCATTCTGGAAATTCCCATACGACCAGATGTCCTGGTCTATGGAGGCCACCTTGTACCGATATTTGAGATCCAGTAGCCACTGGAGCGCGGCCACGGTCTCTTTGCTGTCGTAGGTGGCCTTGGTCCTGTCGGCACTGACTATGTCTGCCCCAAATCCCCATATGAAGGGCAGCATCGTTGCATGGCGATACGGCAGATGCATTCCCCACCGGGGCTTTGGTTGCTCTGTGGTAAGCTTTTTCAGTATCTGCAGGAGATCGTCAAAGGTCCAGTCACGTGCTGGGTACTTGAGCCCCACCTGATCGAACATGTCCACGTTATAGTAAACAACCGTAGACGACGTCTCCCTGGGCAGTGCATAGATGTTATTGTTGCGAGTAAACTCACGAACCGTGGGTTGAAGATAAGCATTGATGTCAAACTGCTTATCTTTAGTGATCAGTTCGTTGAGAGGATAGAGCAGATTTGCCTCGAGGTAATCACCAAAGGAATAGGAGTGAATCCAGAAAACATCCACCGGTACACCGGAGGCGGCCATGATAGTAACCTTGGATAGTATCTCCAGGTAGCCCCCGCTGACCGGGATGTACGTGACCTTGATGTCCGGGTTGAGCCGCTGGAATTCGTCGATCAGTTCGTCATATCCAGTCTGTCCAACGAAAGTCAGATTCACCGGCACTGCCTTGACTTCCGGCTGCCACACTGCGGCGGCCATGGCAAGTACCAGGATCAGAGCCAGAGCCGCTCCCTGGAACACCCTATGATTCGCCATCTCGCTTCCTCCTCTCGCCACCTGCGGATTGCCAGCCCGGGCCGGCCATCGCCCCTCCGACTCGTACTTTGCGACCGTACTTTGCGACTGCTTTTGGCACGTCCTTTACGTCCATCCTTTGCCGCATCCTTTACGCCCAGCCTCTGCCACGTCCTATGTGGCGGCTCGGACTTTCGCGCCCGCCTTCGTACTGCACTCCGGTTCAGACTCTTGGCCTGCGCCTCGTCTATGCCATCGGTCACCCCTCCTGCCGTCGGCTCAGTCCGGGTTCACCAGGTCGCTCCGCCCCCGCTTCACCAAGGCCACGGCTGATGCCCAGCCTTGCCCGCCGCCTCTGCGACCTCCGCCGGCTGCAGCGTGAAGAGATACGTATCGATTCCCGCATCGAACGTGAACTCACGCGAACCGCTGCTGATCGAACGCCCAGTCAAGGCATCCGACACGTTGCAACTCTCGGGAAGCAGGATGGTGCGTTGTCCCGGCTCATTGGCACGTACGGCGACGAACTGCCGGTTGGCATACAGGGTATCGCCGGCCTCCTCGTAGATATGGCAGCCGGCCTCCCGGTAGATCACCCGCAACAACGCCGGCGGCAAACAGGGGGCAGCCGTGAAGACCGAGGTCCACCCGGCAAAGCGCTTCACCGCCACCGCCGGTTCACCGGTGTCTTCCCAGTAACCCCAGACTTCGGGCTGAGCGTCCGGCGCTGCGGCGTCGGCCTGAGCCTCAGCCTGGGCGATGGTCTGGGCGTCGGTCTGGGTGCGAGCCTGGGCTTCCGCTTGTGCGAGCGCCTGAGCCTGGGCCTGCTGCCAGTTCGCCTGCTGAGGACCTAGCGCTTGCCCCTGCTCCTGGCCGTGGCCCTCGGCCAGAGTCCAGTACTCCATCTCGGCCTGGCCGCTCGCACCGTACCTGATCCCCGCCAGTTCAGGCGGGCACTCCAGCCTTACCAGCTGGCCGCTGTGACAGCGGAACCGGCGAAGCGGGAAGCCGCTCAGGTCATCGCCGTCACCTGCGCCAGTGCTCCAGCCGTTTTCGTCCAGCCGCCCCGGAGCGTGCACCCAGACCAGCCACCGATCATCCCGTTGCAGGTTCTCCCTTATCCACTCCCGATCGGATTTTTCCATGTACCATG
>JBLNBY010000359.1:0-2577 GCA_050260295.1 Bacteroidota bacterium | reverse complement strand
GTGAACTGCGCGGCAATGGGTGGATCACGGTACGGTTGCCCGTGGTAGTCGAAGATCTCCACGTTGGCCCAGAGGGGAATCCGGGCTTGGCGGTGGGCCCCGGCCAGGCGCTCAAAGATGGCAGGCAACTCGTCCACCCGGGTTTTGCGTACCCCGACTTCGTCCTGATACGCCACGATGTCAACCTCAAGCTCCAGCAACTGACGTGCGTATTCGTCGTCCCCGGCTGCCGAACGGGTTCCATACGGTGAAATGAGTATTTCGCGGGTGGGGTCCAGGTGCTTGCAGTTGGCGGCGAAACTTCTGGTGTATTCGACGTAAACGGGGGCGAAGTGGCCGGTGATGCAGGATTCCGCCGGCAGGTACCAGCCGGCCAGAGAAGGATGATGGCCGTAGACTTCCAGCAACTCAGCGGGAACAAGACGCCGCAGTTCCATCTCATGCGGTGTGGCTCGGTGGTTATCGGAAACGTCAGCCCCAAAAAAGCCTAGTCCCAGAAAGACACGGGCACCTCTCTCGTCTGCAGCCGCCAAAACTGCCTCCACCGGGTCGGCAGCCGCCATGGGCCAGCGATCGGGTATCACCCGGGACGGCCAGAACGCCTTGCCGTGCAGGCTGACACAGGACGCGATCAGTGTGTCCATACCAGCGTCCACCATTTCCCAGACCTTGTAACGCCACTGGTCATCCGTGAACGCGGCCGCCATCTCACTCCAGGCGACAATCGGGTTGCGGTGGCGGAAGTCGAACCACGTACCCGTGATAGGGTGAGGAAACCGGGCAGCTTTCTCTGACCGTGCAGCACCCGGGTAAGTCATAGTGAACCAACTGCTCCTCCCAATCGGCAATCATTCAGACGAATCGATGGGGCATCGAGTCACAACGAATCGCGAACCTGCCGGAACCGAGGCAACTGCCGGCTAATCTCGGATTAGGACATCCGGTTCGCCCGCCAAGGGGCAGTCGATCCCCGCACCTCCAATGTCGTCGGATACACTACCCGTGCTGGATTGTCCTCCGGGTCCGCTTCCCCCTGCAGCCGTTTGGCAATTGCATCGATTATGATCTCGACCGCCTTCGCACCCATCTCTGCTTTGGGGATCCTCACCGTCGTCAGAGCTGGCTGCAACAGCCGGGCCTCGGCGTTGTCGTCAAAGCCCACGATGGACATGTCCTCGGGAACCAGCACTCCCCTTGCCCGTGCCGCCTGCACCAGTTGAACGGCAATCAGATCGTTGAAGCAGAGAACGGCCGAAGGCCGGTCAGCCGAATCCAGCAACGCCAGCGCGGTCTGATAGGCAGCGCCGGTCACGGGAAGTCCACCTGGAACAAGGTATAGCCGCTCCGCCAGCCCGTACTGTCTCATGCTGGCCTGATAGCTGACCGCCCTGTCGCATGTGTCCGAGGTGCTCAAAAAGCCTATGGCCCGATGTCCCAACGAGTGTAGATGGTCTACCGCCAGGCGCACGCCCAGCGATGTATCCACGCCCACAATGGGAAATTCGCTCTCCGTCAGGTCGTCCCCTACAATCACCACCGTGACACCGCGGGCGCACAACTCTCGAAGAAGATGTCGACGGCGCTCCCAACCAGCGAGTGGCCTGTGGATCAAACCGGCTACGCCCGACCGGAGCAACTGGCGCAGGCTGCCCTCTTCGGTATCCACCTCACTGGCCGGTACCGTGGTGATCACCACCAGGAAACCGTCACGTCGTGCCCTCCCCTCGATGGCTTCTGCCAACTCCGCGTAATACGAGTTGGTAAAGCTTTCGATCTCGACGGCAATCACCCTGGACTCACCGGTGCGCAGACCGCGTGCGAACCAGTTCGGGCCTGTGAATCCCAGCTCCCGGGCTGCCGTCAGGACCAGCTCCCGAGTACGGGCGTGGACCCCGGGGGCGTTGCGCAACGCTCTCGAGGCTGTCGACGGTGAAACTCCGGCCCGCCGGGCGATGTGTTCGATGGTAACAGGACCGTGTGTTACGGGTTTTGGCATCTGCGCCTACTCCTTACCTGCCAAGGATCGAAAGTGATAGACGTGCACCGCAAACGGCGCGAAGCTGTCGCTGATCTTGCCTTCGTTGACCCGAACCACCCGGCCCTCGTATTCGACGGTAACCGAGGAAGGAACTTCCTGCAGGCCGCCAAGCCATATGTCGGTGGTTATGTCACGATCGACGCAGTTCACCGCGATAACATAGAACTCCCCATTTGACCCGATTAGCCGTACATCAAGACCGTCCGCATCCGTTGACGCCCAGGTGGCGCCGCAGGCGCGGTCTGAAAGATAACGCGGCCCCATCTCGGCGAGTTCCCGGTTGAGCTTGGGAAAGAAATCCATGAGCTCCTGGTTGAACTTGAAGCCGCTCCCCCAGCCGTCCACGCTGTCCCCGTACGCATAGAAGATCAGCCCCTTCGCCCCCTGGTTCAAGGCCAGGTAGCTCATGGCCCGGAGTTCGTCCGGCGTTGGCCAGCGATTCGTCGATCCTGCCGGGGGCAACCGATGCGCCTGTATCGCGGTCCATACTGGCTTGGAATACCGGGTGGCAGCCAGCGCCTGACGGGTAGCCCGGCCCA
>JBLNBY010000358.1:0-5055 GCA_050260295.1 Bacteroidota bacterium | reverse complement strand
CACTACGCCACCTTTCCCATCGCCGGCCGGGCCGCCGGTTGCCTCTGCCCCGTCCCCGCCTGTGGGGGAACGGAAGGTGAGGATGAGCCAGTAAGTCTGATTCGGGTCGGGTTCCACCAGGCGCAAGGTCGTGACCGCCGCCGGATCTTCGCCGCGCCCAAGCCAAATACCCTGGGGGATGATCGAGTCGCTTAGAAACTGTACCCGCCGGGCCGCCTCGAATTCCTCGCTCCCGGCGTCCAGCCACCGAGCTCCGAGCACCAGTGAACGGGGAGCGTACGAATCGCGGGCGAAGGCAAAGGTCTCCTCGTACAATTGCCGCAGCGGGGGTATGGGTGAGCGCGAGAGCATTCCGTAGCCGCCGCCGCCTTCGTAGTAAGCAAGGGGCAGTGCAGAATAGCCGTATGTCTTGCCGGAGGCCAGATAGTGGTGGTAACGGGCCGTCTTCCAGCCACGTTCGGACACGCCGCTGTCATACTCGATCTCCATGGATGCACCCTGACCCAAAGCAAAGGTGACCGTTTCGTCCAGGTCCTGGGCGTCATATCCCTTCCGCTCCGCCCAGAGGAAGTTGGGCTGCAGCCAGAGGGCATCCATGGGCAGCCGTCCCTGGCCCCATTCGGTTACTTGTGGACGGTTGGGCTTACCCGCGTCGTACGGGATCCAAACCAGTTCCAGCCGGGACTTTTCCTCCGGTTCCCTTCCGGTCAAGGACCGCACGTACGCCGCCGTCGATTCTGCCGCCTTCCGGTTGACCGGGTCACGGATGCCCTCGTCAAACCAGTAATAGCCAGCTAGCTGCAGGTGTTGGAAACCGGCTGCGGCGAAGCGGCGCCGGGTATCCTCGATGAACTTCCGGGCGAACTCCGCTTTCGCCTCTCCGGTTGTCCCCACCAGCTCCGGCAGCGAGATGTATACCTGGTAGCGGAAGTTAGGGTCGGCTTGCAGTCCGGCCACCTGTGCTGCCGCCTCTTCCAGGGCGTTCAACATCAGGCCGGGGGAGAAGAGTGCCTCCTCCCAGTGGGGAGACTGGCGGTCGGGTATGGAAAGGAAGAGGAAGCCGTCGAAGAAGGGTGCGGCCACCGGCTCGCCACTCCGATTTAGATAGGCAACGTAGGGCAGGAGAGTGGCAGCATCGATGTCGTTCCCCTTGCGGTAGTAGATTAGTACGGTATCCTGGGGCGTAGTCCAACTCTTGGCTGGCAGGTTCCGTCCTATTTCCGCCTCTGCCGCCCGGGCGTCGCCGGCCTGAAGGCTCGCGGCCATCAGCACTGACCCTCCCAACAAAAGACCCACCAATCGCCTTTTCCGACGGTCACCAAGGTTCACAGGCAGCACTCCTTTGGGGTGAGTCATTTACCGCTTCTCGAAATCAGAGATAAATCGTTCTGCGTTTACGGCAGTCGTCCTGCTGACTGGGGCGGAAAGGACTAGAAAGGAAGATCGTTAACCGCCTGGTCAATCCCGTCGTCGCTGCCCGTCCAGGCCAGCCAGCCGCTGGCAGCGCCGCCCGTCCCTGGCCCGGGTTGCCGCAGCTCCAGCGGACAGATGCTCTGGTAGTCGCAGAAACGGCAAAGCGGGTTGGAGATGGGGAGGAACTGCTCGTCCGACCGTATCTTGCGAATCAACTCTGTCAGATAGCGGCGCACCCCTTCCACCTCTTCCCGAGTAAAGGTGGCGCTATAGGGCGTGGGGCTCTGCAGGTACAGATAGGTAATGCGCCCGACCGGCCGACCAAAGGTGGCCCCGGCCATCAGCCAGTAGGCCGGCAATTGCAGGTCGCTGCGCAGGTATCCGGCGCTAGACGGTGGCTTGCCCGTCTTGTAATCGATCAGGTGCAGCCGGCCATCGGGGTCGACGTCGACCCGGTCGATCTTGCCCAGCAGGCCGTTTTCCTCGTCCAGTGCACATTCCACCCACTCTTCCAGCTTGAAGGGGCGGCCGCTCGTATCGTGAACGGAGAAAAACTGGCGCAACAGCTCGAGACCCTTGAGGCCGAACTCCCGCTCCGTTGCCACGTCGGTGAAGGTCTCCCGCCGTTTCCCATCCACCGCCCAGGCCCGCCGGAAGAGATTGTGCAGCAGGTCCAGGCTGCGCTCCGACGGATCGAGTTCAAAAAAGCGGCGCAGGGCCGAATGGATCTGGTTGCCCAGGAATAACTCCGGGCGAGGTTTCTCAAACTGGGGCCCAAGGTTGTCTATGTAGATGAACCGATACTTGCGGGGGCAGGTCTCGTAGGTTTTGAGACGACTGGGGCTGAACTTCTCCAAGGCAATCCCTTCCAGACAAGTGGTTGTCGGGCAGAAATTCTTAGTTGATTCTACCTGATTCCAGGCCGGCAGGGCGGTCTCCTGCCCGTTCAGCTACGTCTTTGTCCTGTCAAAGCAGTAACAGGTTGCTATATGATTGTGGGTAAGGCTCACCCTGCCGGGCCGACGGCGGCAGTGACGGACAGTGGCCAGGGATCGGGGTCGGGGGCTGTGTGACCCCGGGTCGCAGGCAAAGACGGGTAAGTGGGCAGGGGGGAGAGCACCGCCGGGTAGGATATGGGTACCAGGCTACGGGCCCGATTCATAAGCGAATAGAAAGAGGTGAAAGGAGCGCGATGAAGAGTACCAAAAGGGTGGCCATCTTCATTGACGGGTCCAATATGTTCTATGCCCAGCGGGCCTTGGGCTGGCGGATTGACTGGGCCAAAGTCCTGGCCTTCTTCTCGCGTGACTGGGAGCTGTACAACGGCTTTTATTACGCAGCGGAAAACGAGGGGGAGTATGCCCAGGAGTCGTTCCTGCGGGCGCTGACTCACATGGGTTATATAGTGCGCCGCCGCCCGTTGAAGAGTATAGTCGATCAAGAGACCGGACTGACTCTGTATAAGGCCAATCTGGACGTTGATATTGTTGTCGACATGTTGTCAACCATGGAACTATACGATGTGGCGGTCCTGATGAGCGGTGACGGCGATTTTGAACGGGCTTTCGAGTTCCTCCGTTCCCGCGGCAAGGAGGTACACTGCGCGTCGATTCGCACAATGATTTCATTTGAGTTATTGAATTCGTCGGATGCGCCCCGCTACTTCCTGGAAGACCTCAAAGGGGAGCTGCAGCGAACGACGGAAGCGCCTGAGTACAGTGTGTCTCTGGGTCAGGAGGCCTGACCTGCAGGACACCTGACCTGCAGGACGCCGATATATGCACCCGTTGATGGGCGCGATGTGGATGATGTGGATAAGGAAGTGAACTATGAGCGACGTAGTGAAACCAGGGGTTTTGGACGGGTTGGTAGCTGCCACGGACGGCGGCCAGACCAAGACGGTGACGGTGTTGGCAGATCTGACGGGGTGGTGTCTGGGGGCTGGCTGGGCCGGCCCCGCCAACCACATCAACGAGCCCGGCGGGCCAGATCGTTGCCGGCGGGCAGTCCGCGGGGCGCTGGCAGCAGCCTGGCAGAAAGTCAGACAAGAGTTGCAGTTGCCGGGTGAGGCCGAGCCGGGGGAGCTTCCTGCGCTGGCGGCGGCTGCTTACGGGATGACCGGTGGTAACGCGGCCATGGCGGCCATCATCCGCGGTGAGATCAAAGCCGATCGTGGGGTGGTCGTGGTCCACGACAGCCTGACCGCTTGGCAGGCGAGCCTGAGTGGCCGTCCCGGAGTGGTGGTCATTGGCGGGACCGGGTCGGTGGGTCTGGCGCGCAACGCGGCAGGGAGGGAAGCAACCAGCGGCGGCTGGGGTCATCTGATGGGGGACGAGGGCTCTGCCTCCTGGCTTGCCTACCAGGCTCTCTCGGCAGCCACCCGGGCGTGTGACGGCCGGGGGCCCGCCACCCTGCTGGTGGACGAGCTCCCGGCTGCCGCGGGTAAGAAGGATCTGCATGAGTTGCACGGATGGATCTATGGCGAAGCCTCTCGTTCTCAATATGCCGGGTTGGCCGTCGCGGTGGGCCGGGCCGCGGCCAGGGGTGACCAGGTGGCGCTCAGCCTGTTGGCTGTCGCCGGCGAACATCTGGCTGAGCTGGCCCTGGCCGCAGAGAGGGCGATCTCCTGGAGCGGCTCCGACGAACCGCGCCTTTTCTCTTATGTGGGCGGGGTTTTCAGCGCCGGGGAGCCTGTTGTCGGTCCTTTCACCCGCAAGATCATCGCGGCCGTGCCCAATGCCAGGGTAGTCGCACCCCGTTTTCATCCCGTGGGCGGAGCACTTCTTCTTGCCCTGCAAGCCGCAGGGGTGGTTCTCGACGAACCCGTACTGCGGCGGATCGAGGAGACCCTTCCGTCAGTGTTGAAGTCTTGATTCACATTGTACGGGTTTAGTCAGCCCGGGAGCGGGGGGGGGTGGGAGATGCCAGAACTCCCTGCTACCCCTGCTGCCCGCACTCGACGCCTTGCCCGCGGTTTTCCCTGTGCTTCCGCAGATTGGTATTCAACTCATCAATGAACTGGCGTGCCCTTTCCTCGGGTGCCCTTGTACCCAGGCTGACGGCGACGAACACTACCGTACTGATGATCAACCCCCATACACCCGGCCAGAGTCCAAACCAGACTGGATGGCGGAATTGCAGCCAGATTACGGTCAATCCGGCGACGACAATGCTGGCGATTGCACCCGTGGCCGTGCCGCGCCGCCAATAAAACGCCCCGATGGTCGGGGGCACCAGTACCAGGAGTCCGGCCGAAGAGGCGACGGACAGCAGGGCGATCAGATTGATCTTCATGCGGGCAAAGAGAAAGGCCACCAGCGTAAGTGCCGGAATCACCCACTTGCCCACCCGCAATTGTGCGTTTTCCGTAGCCTCAGGCCGCAGCCCCCGGTAGACGTCCCGGGCCAGCATGGAAGCTAGTGTCAGCAACACCGAGTCGATTGTGGAGATGGCAGCCGCCATGATGCCCAGCATGGCCAGGAGTGCCACAAGCGGCGGTACTATTCCGGAGTTGAGCAAAGTCGGGGTGGCCAGGTCGGGGGTGGCCAGGTCATGGAACTCAAGCCGGGCGACGAAGCCCCAGGTCACCGAGACGAGCGTATAGATGAACCCGAAGGCAAGAAAGCCTAGAAGCATCCGTCT
>JBLNBY010000357.1:0-4787 GCA_050260295.1 Bacteroidota bacterium | reverse complement strand
AGGCGGTAGTGTGGGCCACCAAGCGCCCCCGGTTCAGCCATACCGGCGCTCCAGGTGGGTGATGTTGGTGAGCGCCGAGGTGGTAGGTAGTTTTTGAACCTAACATCCAAGCGATGGCAGGTCGAAAAGTTACCTGCCTCCACTGTGGGAACGTTCCCACAAGCTGCGGGTTGAGTCATGCACGTGCCGAGTCGACGGGGCATATATCCCGAGAACCCCAGGTGAGCAGCTACGGTGCTCGCATTCAGCCCCCGCCCCCTCGCAACGCAGATGCCAGACCGGCTGGAGCCATCCGGTAGGTGCTTTTTTTACCAGCTCTGCCCTCAACCGTTGGTACATTTTGTACCTGATCAGGTCGTAACACTATTTACCACAACACCGCAGCGTACGTCAGGCTGTCGGAATCGGAGGCATTCACACCCCCCGTGAACCGGCCACTGCTGCCGGCAATGTATCAAGTTCCCGTGCCTTGTCCATCTCCTGCCCCTCTGCCGCCGTCACCAGCAGCGGCTTGAGAAATTGGCCCGTGTAAGACCAGGGGATGGCTGCCACCTCTTCGGGTGTTCCCGTGGCGATCACCCGGCCGCCCCGGTCACCACCCTCCGGACCGAGGTCAATGATGTAGTCGGCAGTCTTGATAACGTCCAGGTTGTGCTCGATGACCACCACGGTGTTACCCGCATCCACCAGCCGGTGCAAGACACCGAGCAGCTTCTCCACATCCGCCATGTGCAGGCCGGTGGTCGGTTCATCCAGGATGTACAGCGTCCGGCCGGTGTCCCGCCGGGAGAGCTCCGCCGCCAGCTTCACCCGCTGCGCTTCACCGCCCGAGAGCGTGGTCGCCGGTTGCCCCAGCTCGATGTAACCCAGCCCAACATCGTACAAAGTCTGCAACTTCCGGGCTATCTGCGGTATGTTCTCGAAGAATGCCAGGGCTTCATCCACCCGCATGGCCAGCACGTCCGCAATACTCTTGCCCTTGTACTTCACCTCGAGCGTCTCCCGGTTGTAGCGCTTCCCCTTACATACCTCACAGGGCACGTACACGTCGGGCAGGAAGTGCATCTCGATGCGGATGATACCGTCACCCTGGCAGGCCTCACACCTCCCGCCCTTGACGTTGAAACTGAAGCGCCCGGGCTTGTACCCCCGTACCTTGGCCTCCGGCGTCCCGGCAAACGTCTGGCGGATCAGATCGAAAAGCCCCGTGTACGTCGCCGGGTTGGAACGGGGCGTCCGCCCGATCGGCGACTGGTCGATGTTGATGACCTTGTCGAGGTACTCTTCCCCGACGATGGCATCATGTTGGCCGCCACGCGTCCCCGCACCGTTCAAATCGTGAGCGAGCTGCCGATACAAAATCTCATTCACCAAAGTACTCTTCCCCGACCCGGAAACGCCGGTTACACATACAAAAACACCCAGTGGAAAGCGGACATCGATATTCTTCAGATTATGTTCCCGTGCGCCCTTGATCTCTAGCCACTCCCGGCCGGGCTGCCGCCGCTTCTCGGGCACGCAGATCTTCCGTTTCCCGCTCAGATATTGCCCGGTGATGGATTCCGGCTCAACCATGATCGCTTCCACCGGCCCCTGGGCCACCACCCGGCCACCCTGGCTGCCGGCCCCCGGCCCGATATCCACCACCCAGTCCGCCTCCCGGATGGTCTCCTCGTCGTGCTCCACCACCACCAGCGTGTTTCCCTGATCCCGCAGCCGCTTGAGGGTGTTGAGAAGCCGCCGGTTGTCCCGCTGGTGCAGCCCGATGCTGGGTTCGTCCAAAATGTAGAGAACCCCGGTCAACCCTGAACCGATCTGCGTCGCCAGCCGGATGCGCTGCGCCTCGCCTCCCGACAACGTACTGGCCGCCCGGTCGAGGGTGAGGTAGTCCAGGCCAACGTCGACGAGAAAGCCGAGGCGGGCCCGGATCTCCCGCAGCACCAACCGGGCGATGGTCATCTCCCGTTCGGTCAACTCCAACTCGCCGAAGAAATCCCGGGCCTCCCGGACCGTCATCGCCGTCACTTCCGCGATGGAACGGCCGCCGACCCTCACCGCCAACGCCTCCGGCCGCAGGCGCCGCCCCTGGCAGCTTGGACAGGGGCGGGCCGACATATACTGTTCGAGCTCCTGCCGGCCCCAGTCGGAGGAGGTCTGGCGCAGCTTGTCGTTGAGCCACGGAATGACACCCGGGAATGGCACCTCGAACATCTTGTGCTGTCCCGCCTGGTTGACGTAGGGGAATCTGACCTTCTCGTCCCCTGAGCCGTACAGGATCAGCTCGATCGCCCTCTCGCCCAGCCGGCGCAGCGGCAGGGTGGAGTCGATGTTGTAGTGCTGGCACAAGCCCGTGAGCAGGCCCAGCAGCCACTGGCTCTGGCTCTCGGACCAGGGGCGGACGCCGCCGCTCAAAAGCGACCGGTCCATATCCAGCACCAGGTCGGGGTCGAACTCCATCTTCACGCCGAGCCCGTCGCACTCGGGACAAACCCCGTAGGGGCTGTTGAAGGAGAAGAGCCGAGGCGAGAGCTCCTCGAGACTGACGCCGCAGACTGGACAAGCCAGTTTTTCGCTGAAGACCAGTTCCTGCTCGCCGCCGGTGCGGTCTTGGACGCCGGACTCTTGACCGCCACTGGCACGGGCCTCGGCAAGGCCGGAATCCGGATGACCGGTATCCTGGAGGCTGGGGCTGGCGCCCTGGTGGCCGGTGTCCTGGTGGCCGGTGTCCTGGTGGCTGGTGTCCTGGTGGCCGGTATCCAGAGGGCTCGTATCCTGACGGCTGGAGTCTCGGCTGGGTTCTGGGCTGGTGTCTTGGCTGCCACGCCCCCGGCCGTCCAGCACCAGCACCGTGATGACGCCCTCACCGTAGTGGAGCGCCGTCTCGAGGGAGTCGGTCAGCCGGCTCTCGATGTCCGGACGGACCACCAGCCGGTCGACCACGATTTCCACCGTGTGCTTCTTGTTCTTCTCAAGCTCCGGCACATCGTGGAGCTCGTAGACCGTACCGTCGATCCGGACCCGGGCAAATCCCTGCCGGCGGATCTCCTCGAGCTCCTTCTTGAACTCCCCTTTGCGCCCTCTCGACACCGGTGCCATCAGTAAGAAGCGCGTACCTTCCGGGAGCTGCAGCAGACGATCAACGATCTGCTGGGCAGACTGCTGTTCAACCGGACGGCCGCACTGGGGGCAGTGCGGGTGGCCCACCCTGGCCCACAGGAGGCGGAAATAGTCGTAAATCTCCGTGACGGTTCCGACGGTGGAACGGGGGTTGTGGCTGGTGGTCTTCTGGTCGATGGAGATGGCCGGCGATAGCCCCTCGATGGAGTCCACGTCTGGCTTGTTCAGCTGGCCAAGAAACTGCCGGGCGTAAGCCGATAGCGATTCCACGTAGCGGCGCTGCCCCTCAGCGTAGATAGTATCGAAAGCCAAGGACGACTTTCCCGAGCCGCTCAACCCGGTGAAGACAACGAATCTGTCCCGGGGAATCTCAAGGTCGATGCCTTTCAGATTGTGCTGGCGAGCACCCCGGATGATGATCTTCTCCTGCGCCACGACTGTCCCCCTTACCGTTCAAAGCACCCTTACCTTCCCAGACACCCTCAGCGTTCAAAATGGCGCTCCATCCAGACGCCCTCTTCGAGGAAGCCTGCCTTCTTATACAGGTTGCGGGCGGGCTCGTTGTCCCAGGTGGTGCTGATCTCCACTTCCTGGCAGCCAGCTGCCTCAGCCACCCGTACGGCCTGCTCCAGCAACGCCGAAGCAACACCTTGTTGGCGAAGTTCCTCCGCCACCACCAGTTCATCGATGAGTGCACTCACGCCCGCATGCAGGAGCGTACTGCGCAAGGCCATGCTGCAGATCCCGGCGAGCTGCGGCTTGCGTCCCTCTCCCGGGTTGATTTCGGCCACCAGCAGAGCGTAGAGGGGGCTGTTGACGTGCTGGTCGAAAATGCGCCCCACCTGGTAGCGGGGCGGCACACTCACCCCAGCCGTGGCCTCCTGCAATTGTCGTAACAGGTTGAGCACCTGTTCCTTATCGCGCCAGGTGGCACGCCTGACACTTACTCTCCCTTTGACCAAGCTGGCGGACGTCTCTGCTGCTTCCGTCATCGTGCGCCACCTCCCGGGAAATGTAAAGCTACTGCGCCAGTGCCAACGCCTGACGCAGGCGGGCGATCTCGTCCCGCAGGCGGGCAGCTTCCTCGAACTCGAGCCTTTCGGCCGCTGCGAACATCTCTTTCTCGAGCCGCTTGATGTGGACCGCCAGTTCCCTGGCGGAAAGCCGGGCAACTGCACCCGGTCCGGTCCGGCCGGCACCGATCCCGGGGCCCACCCCGGGGCCAACACCAGTGCCACGACCAGCGCCGCCTGCTGACGCCCCAACTGCACGCGTGGTGACGCCTGCGCCACGGCCCGGGACGACCCCCAGGGCGGCGGCCGCGGCCGGTCGCCCGTCCTTGGCAGGCCGTCGGCCCGCCCCCGCCTTCCGGGACTGCCCCTTCCGCCCTCCACCCGTTGCCGTGGTCTGGGTGTAGGCTTGCGTCCCGACCTCGGCATAGACCCCATCCAATCCGCCTACCGGGCCCTCGACCACGACTGCGGCCTCACCCCCGGCCTCGGCTTGGGCCTCCGCCTCCACAACCTCGACGATGTCGTGCACCGCCTTCCGCACCGTCGCCGGCGTAATCCCATGCTCCTCGTTGTACCGCATCTGGATCTCCCGGCGGCGGTTGGTCTCACTGATCGCTCTATGCATAGAATCGGTCATCCGGTCCGCGTACATGATCA
>JBLNBY010000356.1:0-3018 GCA_050260295.1 Bacteroidota bacterium | reverse complement strand
GTCGCTAGCTGGTGAACCGCCTGTTTGGCGAAGACTGACATCCAAAGACCGTTCCCGGTTTGCCGCCCGCTATTTCGGATATGTTCTCGACCGGCTAGCTAGTCTGCTGGCCCGAGCCAGCAAGCTGTAAAAGCGCTTCTGGTGAAGTAAGTTCCACTAACCGCATGATTACCTGATGTAGGCTCCCTGTTACATGTATAGAAAGGAAGATCGGTTTGGCGCTTCGGTTGTGGCAAACCCCCAATCCAGCCGTTACCCCCAGGCAGCCCGGCCAGATAGAGGCGGTCGGTGAGCCCGACCACCTTTACGTAGTGGAAGACAGTCGGCGCAACCTTCAGTTCGGCGTTGTGCGCGAAACCGGCAGACTGGTACGCAGCGCTTGGCGCGACGAGGCATTCCAGATCGTCCCGTTTTTCCAGATAGACGATGAAGTGCTCGTCGGCGAAGCCGACGCCTTCTCTTACCTTTTCACCCCCGAACGGGTGGCGGTCGGCCCGGCCGGAAGCGATACGGAAGCTGAGATCACCCTGGTGGCGCGGGGCGTGGCGGGCCTACGCAAGGCCGAGGGACGACGGGTCCCCTGGGAACTCCAGCTTACCTACGCCTACGATGCCACGTCGGGTTTGCTGACCGTTTACGCCCGGCCCGAGCTGCACCCCGGCGGCCAGCCTGCCCCGGCGGTTGCCGCGCTGGGGCTGAGAGTTCAGTGGAGTCATCCCTGGGTGGCCCAGGGTGATCGGTGGGCAAGATCGCCCCAGGGTGCGGTGCTCGGCTTTCCGGAGCAGGGGGGTGCCGGCGGTACCTCTTTGATCGCCACCGAGGCCACGATGACGATACTTGCCCGCCAGCAGGGCAGTCGTGGTCTCATTGTGATGGTGCAGTTCCCGACGGGTGTGGGGGTGGAGCGGTTGGCACTGGCGGAGTTGATCGCAGGAATGAAAGTATCCACGTCCACCCCGGCGCTGGCCGGTAACGGCCTTCCTGTGCTGACCGGTTGGCAGCAGACCGACTCTCTTTTCCAGGTCGAACTGCCGGCATCCACCAGCTACTCCGCCACTCGCCGCGTAGAACCCGCCCCCAGCACCGCCCCCAGCACCGTCCCCAGCATTGCGCCCGGCGCCGACCCTGGGCAGCAAGACTGGCAGCCCGTTCCTGGGCGTTACCGCCTGGTCTGGGAGCTTGCCCCTCGGGACTCGGCCGGGGCTCAGGCCGCGCCCCTGCGGCTCTCCCTGCCTTTCCGTTTCTGGCCGCAGGCACTCAACTCGCCGGCACAGGCCGAATTTGCTCAGCTTCTTCTCACTTGCCGACTGGAATCCGACTTCCTGGTGGCCTACAACTTCGTTCACCCGCGGCACTTCTATCTGGGGACGGAGCGGGACGACGTGCTGGCCGAGACGGGGCGGCTCGCCCTGCTGCTCTACCGCCAGTTGAGAGACGAAGACCTGCGCCAGCTGGCGTGGAAGATCGCCGAACAGTTGCTCGACCACCAGCAGCCCGACGGTGGTTTTACCTTCGGCGTTTCTGTGAATGGCTTCCGTGCCGACTACAGCGATACGGATGCGGATGCAGTTCAGTTCCTGCTTGCTCTGGTGGACGATCCGCAGCTCGACCCGGTACGGCGGCAAGTCTACTGGGACGCAGCCCGGCGGGCCGCTGATTTCATCTGTAGCTATCAGGATCAGGAGGGGTTCTTCTGGGGGCGGATTGATCGTCCGGATAAGCACAGATTCAGCCACCAACCCTGGTTTACCAGCTATGCGGTGGTAGCCTGCCTGGAGGTGGCAGCCAAGGAGCGAGCGCCGGAATCGGAGCTCGCCGCCCACCTGGCAGCCGCCGCTCGCCAGGGGCTTGCCTGGCTCTGTTCAGTCCAGGCGGATGACGGGCACTTCCGCTTCGACACCCAGGGGCCGTATGCGGATTACGATGACCTTAGCAACACCTCGATCGCAGTCTGGGCGCTTTCCCGGGCGGCACAACTTTTGCCCGTTGACCCGGGCCGGCCCCGCTGGCTGGCCGCGGCCGCCCGCGGGATGGCTTACTTGCTGAGTCTGGAAAGCCCGCAGCATCCGGGCGAGTTCTTAGGGCGGCAGTTGAACACCTACGAGAAGCTCGTCTACGACTACAAGCTGGGTTCAGCTTTCTCTGCCTACCTGCAGGTTGCGGGAGAAAGTGGCGGCGAAGCACCCGCAAAAGAGGAAGTCGAAGCGGCCTTTCGCCGTTACCTCCAACATATCCGCCGAATCCAGGGCTACGGCACGGTAACCGGGGGCTGGGGCAGCGTCTTCCTCGCCGGGCCGCAACAGTTTGCGGCTAGTCACGACTGGTACGAAACCGGCAGCGCCTGGCAGGAGTACGTCTTCCTGGGCTGGCAGGGGAAGATGATCGAACTGCTCAACGGCATGTAGTAACCTGCCTTTTTTGTGTCACTGGCTGGAGGAAGCCGCCCAACGACATAGAAATACGGCAGCAACGGTTTGTTCTGAAAAAGGAGGGCGGTTTCATGCGGAGGTCGGAATGCAGGCGCGGGTGGAGTTGGGTGCGGGTGTTGCTCATGGGAATCACCCTGGCGGGCTGGGTGGCGGCAGCTGCACCACTGGCGGGGGCGCAGACCGGCCAAACCGGTGCGGCCAGTCCGTCGGGCCGGGCCGGCCAGCCCAAGCCGGTAACCATCAGATTCTGGAACTGGTGGGACGGCGTGCGCAAGCCCTGGATGGACAAAGTCATCGAGGAGTTCCAGAAGGAGTACCCATGGATCACGGTCAAAAGCGAGATCCAGGGCTGGACCGATCCGGGCGGTAAAATCATGTCCGCGTTTGCTGCCGGTGTGCCGCCCGAGGTGATGATGGCGCGGCGGATGGACGTTTTTGCTCTCGCCGACCTGGATGCCATCATCCCCATCACCGACCTGGTGAAGCGGGACAATGTCGACCTCGACATGTTCTATCCGGGTGAGGCCAATGCTTTCCGCTATGATGGCGAATTATGGACACTTCCGCTGCCAACTGCCGGGTTGAACGA
>JBLNBY010000355.1:0-2593 GCA_050260295.1 Bacteroidota bacterium | reverse complement strand
CATTGTGCCCCGCGATGATTACCGAAACGTCGCATCGAGCGGCATCCTCCCGGGCGCCGACTAACGGGTGAAGGTCCGGCGCCTCGGCTTCCCGCCGCAGGTCAGCGGTGAGTCTCCCTTGCTCGGCCAAGCCCGCTGCGAGCCTGCACACCCGCTGGCCGGACTGCCCGTCTACCCCGGCATTGAAGTCCGAGAGCATGCGCAGGCGCCGTTCACGCAGATACGCTCGGGTGGCGAGGTCGTACAGTGCCTGGTCGAGCAGACAGGCCAACTCCTCCGCGTCGTGAGCCACCAAGACAGGATCCTCTTCCAAGAAGAGCAACCCTGCTCCAGGTCCCGTGCGCAGTGAGATGACCGGTTTTCCATGGATCAAGGCCTCCACGCCGGTGTTAGAATCCTCGCAGAGCAAGATGTCGCTCACAGCCAGCACTTCCCGCAGGCCTGAGGTGAGCAGCCCGTCGATCCTCACCCCCAACTCGGCTCCCCGGCGGAGGAGGGCCTGAGCGGTCTGCTGCGGCCGAAGATCCCCCGGATGGAGTTTGACCACCAGTTGGACCTCTTCACGTTGCTGGAGCGGCCGAACGGCTCGTAGCAGGACATCGATGCTGGTGGCGACGGTGCCCGGATCATTGACTAGGGACAAATCGTTTACCCAAGTGGCAGCGTACGTCACCACCGGGCGCAATGGATCAAGGTTCAGGCGGTGGCAAAGATCCTCCCTCGGAGGCAGTTCGGCATAGTGCTCGTCCCAGAAAGGCCCCCCGGTCACCACGAGCTTTGCAGGGTCGTTTCCATTGTTTATGTACCAGTCGGCCTCACGCCGGCCATGGACCGCCATTACGTCGCCGTAGATCCAGTCATGCAGATTTCTAAGGGCCGGGATGCCGTGCGAGACGACCAGGCTGGGGATTCCCAGGGTGCGGGCCGTCAACACGGCCGTCTTGCCCGACCAGGTGACGTCCTCGTTGACGACCAGCAGGGCGACCGGACTCTCCTCATGGAGATGCGCCAAAGCTTCCCGCAGCAGGATCTGGCTCTGGAACTGCCCTTTTGCCCCCTCTACCATGATTTCGAGGAGCCGGTCAGGTGGTGGACCGGCGATCCCCGGCGGAAGAGACGGGACAGACTCCGCCCTAAGGAGCTTTGCGGCACCCCTCAACGCCTCGTTCTGGAAATCCAGGGATGACGGAGTGCTCCGGAGAGTTTCACAAGCGATGCCTTCAGAACGAAGCTGGGCAAGCATCTGGTCCCCTATCAGGACCAACTGGAACCCGTACTCCTTGGCCAGTGATCTGGCGAGATCAAGGAACTTCAGCCCGCCCGGGAGGATGACGCGTTTCGACATTATCGCCCCCCTGCCCTTATCGCTGCAAGAACAAGCCGCAACTGGTCATACTCGGCTGGTTCGCCCAGTGGGAGCCCCTTGTACTCAGTCAGGCGGGGGTCCTCACCTATTCGGTACCAGCGGCGCACCCAGTCGACCGCCCAGCAATCGAGGAAGGCAGCGCCGAAAGCCTGCTCCAGGAGTGGGCGGCGGATAGCCCGGAGAAAGACGTTCCGGTCAAGGTAACGCATGAGATTCAGCACCGCGGGGCTTTGGCTGTGCTTGAACGACTCGATTTGCAGGACCTCCGAGCCGAGAAAACCCTCGGCCAGCAGGGAGGCCCACTCGTGCAGGCCGCCGACCTCCCATCCCGACTGCGACCGACTGCGGAACGGCACGTAGGCTCGCTGTGCAATCGTCACGGGGGCCGGCTGTTCGGACACGATGCACAGTAGGTTCGCTGTACATCCGGCAGGCAAGCCAGCCACAAGGTAGTGCTCAACCTGCATCAACCAGTCGGCGGCGAGCGGATCCTCCAGCAACCGCTCCCCTTCCGCCAGGACAGCGGCGTAGTCCTCCGCCCAAAGCGACTTGAGCCACGGGTTCTCGTCCAGAAGACCGTAGGACACGAAGCGGGCGCCGGGCAGACCGGCCAGCGTCTTAATCCATGCCTGCCACTTGGCGCCAGGGGTCGCGTTTACGCCAGCAAGGCATACAACGGCTGTCGTGTGCGCCGCCCGACGGGCCAACACACTCTCCGGTAGGCGGTCCGCCGTTCCGTCAACCACCATGAACACTGTGTCATACTGTCCCACAGCTGCCGGGGCGAGGTGCTCCCACTCCTCCGCGGTCCGGCGTTCGATTCTCCGGCCGGCCGCCGGAAAGACTGCCTGGCCGGGCTTTTCGCCCACCACACATACCCGTGGCCCAGCCACCTGGTCGAGGTAGCGGTGGGCGGCTCGCACCGCAAGAGTATGGGTCGGTCGCATGTACAAGTCCACCATCAGTTTGTTCATCGGCCAGCGGCCATTTCTGCTTTAGAAAAGAACTTGGCCGGCCGATTGCCCCGCTGGCCGGTCGAGGTTGTCACGCCCGTCGTTCTCCACCATCTCTCAGGCCGCCTGCAGAACCCATTCCGGGCAACTGCGCTCGTATGGAAGATTCCGGCTGCATTCGGATCTTTAGTGCGTCCAGTCGTAAAGATCCACCCGTTGGGCCTCGCCTGTTGCCCGGTTCCGGATTCCTTCGAACCCGGATTCCCCGAGTCTA
>JBLNBY010000354.1:0-6416 GCA_050260295.1 Bacteroidota bacterium | reverse complement strand
GGTGGCTACTGGTTCCCTGGATCTGGGGGTGCTCATGGCCTTCAGCAGCTACGCAGGCTTTCTGTATTGGCCGCTCCGGCAGACCGGCTGGCTGGCCGATCTGATCAGCAAGGCGTTGGCGGGAGCGGTCCGTATCTTTGAACTCCTGGACGAGTGGGAGCAGCCGCTGGGACGGTCGCCGGACGTGTCCTCCGCTACTTTCGGGCGGGTTCACGGGCAGCTGGAATTCCGGGATGTCTCCTTCGCCTATGCAGATGGAGACTCTACCAGTGGAGACTCTACCGGGGGTGAACGGGCCGGGATAGCCGCCTGGCAGCGGCCGGACGCCGGCGATGCTGATGCTGGCTATGCGCTACGAGGGTTCAATCTGGTGATTCGCCCCGGGGAGCGAGTGGCGATCATCGGCGGCACGGGTTCAGGCAAGACTACCGTGGCCAACCTGATCCCCCGCTTCTATGACCCTTCCGCCGGGCAGGTACTGCTGGACGGGCGAGATCTGCGGGAGTGGCCATTGGAGCAGCTCCGCCGCCAGGTGGGCTTCGTCTTCCAGGACAACTTCCTCTTCTCGCTCTCCGTCCGGGACAACATCTGCCTGGGCCAGCCGGAGGCCGACCCGGCCAAGGTGCAGGAGGTGGCGGAGGCTGCCCAGATCGCCGCCACCATTGAAATGTTGCCGCACGGCTATGAGACAGTGGTCGGGGAGCGTGGCATCGGCCTGTCGGGAGGCGAACGGCAGCGTATCGCGCTGGCCAGGGCGCTGCTGCTCGATCCCCCCATCCTGGTGCTGGACGACTCCACCGCCAGCCTGGATGCGCACACGGAGAACGCGGTGCAGGCGGCGCTGGACCGCCGGGCAGCAGGGCGCACGGTTGTTATCATTGCGCAGCGGGTGGCCACGGCGATGCGGGCGGACCGCATCGTGGTCATGGACAAAGGTGCCATTGTAGAGGAAGGGACACACGCCGAGCTCCTGGCTCAGGATGGCATCTATGCACGGCTATACCGGGAGCAGATGGCCTTGCGGGCCGGGCCAGTGAATCCGAGTTCTGTCCCGATTTCGAGTTCTGTCCCGGTCTCCGAAGCTGGCAGGTAAACCCGGGAAGACGAAGAGGAAGAGGAAGAGGTAGAGGCCTGCGGGTCGTCGCAGCCGGCACCCGGATGGACGAGGTCGGGTGAGGTCAGGTGAGCTCAGGCGAGGTCGGGCGGGGATAGGAGGGGGTGAACCAGGTTGTCGGAGCACCATGAGCGCGAAGCTGTGGAAACGCGCGGTTCGCAAGGGTTCGCTGCGCTGTGGGCGTTTATGCCGTACCTGCGGCCCCACCGGACGCGCCTTTTGGGAGCCGCGGCCTTGATGCTGGTGAGTGCGGGCAGCACAATGTTCCTGCCATACGCCAGCCGGATCGCCCTCGACCACTACATCATCCCCCATCGCCCCCAGGGCCTGTTGCAGTTCATTGCCCTGGCGATGGCCGTGGCCGCGGTGGGCGCGCTGGCGGCGGCCGGGCGGGCTCGCCTGATGGCCTATGTGGGTCAGGAGTCGATTCGCAGCATCCGGCGGGAACTGTTCACCCATATTCAAGAGCTGCCGGTCTCCTTTTTCGACCGCATCCCGGTCGGGAAGGTGATGACACGCCTGACCAGCGACGTGGATGCTCTGGCCGAGCTGCTCAGCGGGACGATCATCCAGATGTTCGGTGACGCGTTGACGCTGGTGGGCTTTTTGGTCATCATGTTCGTCGTCGACTGGCGGCTGGCGCTGGTCACGGTGGCAGGGGTACCGCCGCTGGTGTTTGCCTTTTCCTTCCTGAGCGGGCGGATTCATCGGGCCGAAGACGTCACGCGGGAACGAGCCTCGGCGGTCAACGCCACGCTGCAAGAGAACGTATCCGGCATCCGCGTGATCCAGGCCTTCTGGGCGCACGGCCAGTTCGGCAAGCGGTTCGAGCAGGCCAACCAGAGCTTGTTTGACGCCAGCCAGCGGGCCCTGTTCGTGTTTGCCTTCTTTTGGCCTACGGTGGATTTCACCTGGGTAAGCAGCACTGGACTGCTGTTGTTTGCGGGCGGGTACTGGGTCCTGCAGGGCACGCTGACTATCGGGACGCTATCGGCGTTCATGGGGTATGGTGGACAGTTTTTCGGCCCCCTGCACGGGTTGTCGCAGGCATACCGGGTCATCCAGCGGGCGCTGGCCGGGGCCGTGCGGATCCAGCAGATCCTGGAGACCTCCAGCGAACATGCGCCCGGGTTGACGGCCATGCCGCCGATACGGGGGGAGGTAGAGTTCGAGCGGGTTACATTCGGCTACGATGCCGAGCGGCCGGTCCTGCAAGATATCAGCTTGCGAGCCGAGCCGGGTGAGACGGTGGCCCTGGTGGGCCAGACGGGAGCTGGCAAAACATCGATCATCAACCTGTTGTGCCGGTTCTATGAGCCGCAGGCCGGCGTGATCCGGGTGGATGGGCAGGACATCCGCCAGGTGGATCTGGACTCCTACCGCAAGCAGATCGCCCTGGTCTTGCAGGAACCATTCCTTTTCTCCGGCACGGTGCGGGACAACCTGCGCTATGGAAACACGCAGGCGACCGATGAGCAGATGCGGGCGGCGTTGGCCGCGGCCGGGCTGGACTTGCCGCTGGACCTGGTCTTGCACGAGCGGGGGGGAAACCTGTCTTCCGGCCAGCGCCAGCTCCTCTCCTTCGCCCGGGCCATCCTGGCCGATCCCCGCATCCTGATCCTGGACGAGGCGACGGCCCATGTGGACACGTTGACGGAGCGGAAAGTTCAGGCGGCCATGGAACGGCTATTGCAGGGACGTACCGCTTTCGTCATCGCCCACCGGCTTTCCACCATCCAGTCGGCCAGCCAGATCTTGGTCGTCGAGGGCGGGCGCGTGGTCGAGCACGGCACACACGCCCGGTTGCTGGCAGCGCGCGGCCGCTACTGGCGGCTGTGCCAGGAGCAGAACCTCCTCGACGAGGCGGGGGAGGAGGACGCCTGGCTCGACGCAGGGGACGGCGGCGCAGCGGATCCCTCCTGTGCTCTAGCCTAGGAGGCGGAGCACAGGAAACGCACGGAGAGCGCCGGGACGCCCGGCTTCTCAAACCGCGGGGCGGCACCGTCTACCTCGACAACGCTTCAGTTTTCAAGATGTCGTCCAATCAAGGGGCCAGGCGGCTGGGGATCCTGCCGCAAAACCCTACGGCGCCCGACGGGCTGACCGTCCGCGCCCTGGCGGTCCAGGGGCGCGATCCGCACCAGAGCTGGTTTCATCAGTGGCCGTAAGAGGATGAGTGCAAGGTCGAGCAAGCCCTGGCCGTCACCGGCATGACTGATCTGGCCGACAGGCCTCTTGAAGCCCTGTCCGGCGGGCAGCGGCAGCGGGCCTCATGGCCCTCGCCAACGGACGGCTAACGGCCTGGCGGGATTAATGCTGGAGCATGGCCCGCGCGTCGTGAGATTTCGGTGGTGCTCCCGTACGTGACCTCTCACTGCCGGGTAACGGCAGGCTCGGTTGCAGCGGTCGATCGTATTACGAGTTTAGTTGGCACATAGATGTACCCGATCAGCGGCGGTTTACTGGCCCAAGAATGTGCCAACTAGACTAGTTGGGGTTTGCTGCAAACCGCAAAGCCCAGTGTGTACTCCTGGGTGAACAGAAGCATAGGCGTACTAGCAGGGGCTCCGCCTTCATGCTAATGCTTCGCATTAGCATGAAGCCCAACTTTTGTGTCAAGAGAGCAACAGAAGTCCTAGATGGCACATTTCTGAACAACTGATCGTCCCAGAGTTGGCCCAAGAACGTGCCAACTAACCTGCCCGGCGTGAGGATCAACTGAAAAGCGGGAGGGCTGCACTATCCCGACCTCCCGTCCCAGCGAAGAGCTCAGCTCAGAGCGAGCAAGCCCCGCATGTCGTGGAATGAGCGGCCACCTCAAATTCAACCTCTCGACCTACACTTGTCCAACGCGGGAGGCTGGGGCGAGTACATATCCCAATATGCCATGCCCGACATGAAGAGTAAAGCCTTCTGGAAGGACGTTGCCACCCGCTGCGCAAACCATCCCGCGGTCATGTTCGACATCTACAACGAGCCGCGTGACGTCTCCTGGGATGTCTGGAAGAATGGCGGCCGCGTAGAAGAGAAAGATGCGCCTCCATACGACTCACCAGGAATGCAGGGCCTTCTGAATGCCGTCCGTGTCAAAGGGGCCACCAGCGCAGTCTTTGCTGCTGGCCTTGACTGGGGCTACGACCACTCGGGCATCGCCCGAGGCTACGCACAGGATTTGTCTGCCAAGTGGGTGCGTGGAATTCTTCCGCTAAGGAAGAAGGAAGATTCCTCGCCAAGGTGAATATGGGAAATAAGACAGCGTTGTCATAACCGAAACCGGTTTTACGGCAGGGAGAAGCCATGGTCACAATACGAGAAGTTGCCCAACGGGCAGGCGTATCCGTCAAGACGGTGTCCCGGGTTGTCAATGACATACCCTACGTGTCGGCTTCGACACGCGTCCGTGTCGAGAAAGCCATCCGGGAGTTGGGTTATGTACCGAACGCTCCGGCCCGGACTCTGGCACTGCAGAAGACCTTTACCTTGGGACTGGTGATCCCGGACATCTCGAGCGCCGCTCTTTCCCTTCTCGTGGAGGGAGTGGAAGCGATCTGCAGGGAGAGCGGATACAACCTAATGTTGTGTACGACCGGAGGCGATCGAGACCGTGAAGAAGAATCGACCCGGCAGTTGGTTCGCCGACAGCGCATCGATGGCTTCATCCTGCTGTCCGATCGGTTGAATGTGGACTTTTTCTTCCAGCTATACCAGGAAGGGTTGCCTTACGTAGCTGTTGGCCGCGAATTGCCTACAGACGATATACCGCAAGTTTACGTGGACAACCGGGCCGGCATGGCAGCTGCTGCTACCCACCTCGTTGGACTTGGTCACCAAAACATCGGCTACATAAGCTGTCCGATCGTCACCTCGACCAGCGTCGAACGGCTCGAGGGGTTTGAAGCGGCACTGCGTCAGCACGGTCTCGGCTATGCCGATCGCATTTACATGGATGGTAAGAATCATGTGGAAATAGGTCGGGCCGGAATGAACCTGCTCCTTTCCAAAGACACACGTCCGTCAGCGGTTTGTACGTTCAACGATCTCATCGCCCTGGGAGCGCTGCAAGTTCTGAAGGAGCGCCAGCTTAGGGTGCCCGATGACGTGGCGCTGGTAGGATTCGACGACATCCAGGCAGCGGCCTTCGTTGAACCAGCACTGACCACAGTTCACCAACCGCTGTACGAGATGGGGGCAACCGCGACCACGCTCCTCATGAAATTACTCCAAGGCGAGGAGTTGACGCAACGGAAAGTAACGTTGCCCGTACACTTGATCATCCGGCAGTCGTGTGGAGGTACGCGACACGCTATGGCAACCCATTCACGTGAGGGGTATTAACCATGGGGAATTCGATCTCAATTGGAGCCTTCGGACTCACAGCAATCACGGCGTTGACGGCCCTGGGGCTGGTTGCACTAACGGGTGCGGTCAACGAAAGAGTTTTGGCCAGTGGCGGAGAGAGCGCAAACGATACAGAGGCTGCCCACGTTACTGTGGATACTGAGCAGGTTCTGCGCCCTATTCCTCCCAATCTGTTTTCGACGGGTAAGTATACCACCGACCCTGTCCTGCAAAAATGGGCACAAGAGGCTGGTTTCGCACTAGTACGCGTGGATGTACTGCTCGATGCCGTCGAGCCCGTCAATGATGATGATGATTCCCAGCATTTCAACTGGGCCGGCTTCCAATGGGGGGACAACGCAGCCCAGTATGGTGCAAACCTCGACGAAGTCGTCCAGCAGATGGTTGCCCACGGTCACAAACCGCTGCTCATCCTTCACCGTACCCAACCCTGGAATGGCGACGGAACCTGGCAGTCGGTACCACGTGACCCCGAAGAGTGGGCAGAAGCCGCTGCGGCGACCGTTTACCACTTCAATAAGGAGCTAGGCTACGGCATCCAATACTGGGAGATATGGAATGAACCCGATGTCAGGGGGGAGTTCCGCGGGTCTCTCGGTCAATATCTCGAGATGGCGCGTGTCGCAGCGCGCCGTATGAAGGAAATCGACCCGACCATCAAGGTTGGTGGCCCGGTCTGGTCTCATGCTGATCTTTCGGTCATGCGCCAAGTCATTCAACAAGCGTGGGACGTTTTCGACTTTTACAGCTGGCATGCTTACGGTACAGGCGGTGAGGAATCCGAACGGCTGTCCGATGCCGACATCCTTGCCGAGGTAGAAAGCAAGTACGGGCGGTTTGCCCGGTCGCTGCGCCAAATGGTCGAGCGCTATGACCAAAGCGGCAGACCCAAGGAGATTGCTATTACCGAGTTCAATATCGATTGGGCGGAGACTCAGCGGGG
>JBLNBY010000353.1:0-3703 GCA_050260295.1 Bacteroidota bacterium | reverse complement strand
CCAAATCCCAGCGGAACTTGCCTCCTACCGCCAGCATGTCTTTGAGGTTATAGGAAGCAAGGACGCTCATACCTATCTTGCCAGAGAGGAAGAAAGGCCAGCGCTGAGTAGTGATTTCGCTTACATCCTCCCCTTCGTGCCAGCGAACGTGGTGTTCCCAGAAAAGACTCTGGTAGAACCGGTAAGCGGCGATCATATCAGGAGTGTTGAACATGGCGGTACGCCCGTCGTCCGAGTACTCCCGTGCGCCAAACGACACTTCGAAAGCTTCCATGTTGCCGACGCCTTCAAGACCCCACTGATCTATCTTCCCATCACCGTTGATGTCGCGGGTAAGCTTCTTCGCAACCGCTACTACTGCTTCCCAGGTCCAATTGGGATCGTTCCACTTGGTAGTAGGCGGAGGAAGACCGGCCTCATCGAAGAGATCGGCATTGTAGTACAGAGCATCCGTATAGTAGTCTATGGGGATCATGTATAACTTGCCTTGCCAGCGAAATAGGTTGATCAGATCACGGGAGTAAGAGCTGAGGTCAACTTTGTCCCGTTGGAGCAGATCGTCGATGGGCAGCCAGACATTCTCCATACTGAACTCATGAAATCCGCGAAAGCCTGTTGGAAGAGCCATGTCATAGGGTTTACCGGCGGCCAGGGCTGCAGTGAACTTGGCGTTGTGTACCGCCCAATCTACGTGCTCGAACTTTACATCGACATCTGGGTGAGCAGTCTCGAATGCCTTGGCCACTTCCTCCTGGGGTGGTATTTGTTCGGGGGCGTTCCCAGTACCCAAGCCGACGAAGACAGATAGCGTGCGTTGGGCGGCGGAAGCAGTCCCTGCTGTCGTGGCGACGTTCGCAAACAGCAGGGTTGCCGCCATCAGAATACCCACCTTGGCTAGTCTCGCCTCTTGCGAATCAGCTTTGTGGAAGCGAGCGGGCCAAGAGCGATACACGACCAGTCGATCTCCCACGCGCCTGCCAGCCATCGAGAACCCTCCCTGATGGAAAGTCGAAGTACGGATGTGAACGGGCGTGAAACCGGTTCCGCAACAGCTGTCACCTTCGCCGCCGGGTGCTGGATTCCTTCCTCGAACACCGACCGGTGCTCCGAGAGACTTATTTCTTGCCAACAAGTTTTCTCAAAGGCTTTCGTCCACGCCAGGGAGGAATCTCCTCCTCCGCGTCGAACCGGTTAATGGGCTGAAACCGGTTTTTCAATAGTCCGGACTCTAGAAGGGAGCGGTTGGCAATGTGGCGTGAGCGAGTGCAGCTGGTTGCGCTGGGAGTGTTGTTGACGGGCGTGGGGGCGCTCCTGCTCGGAGGCGCGGTTGCCGCCGGCCAGGCAAGTCCGACTGCAGGCGGCCTGGTCATCGCTGACGAGTTTACCGAGGCAGAAATGAGCTTGGGGACGCCCTATGCTGGCCCCGCGTCTAGCATCAAGATCACCGTGGTAGATGATCCAACGGCCCATGGCCAGCGAGCGCTGCGTATCGACTCGGTCACGAAGGACTGGAATGGCGTTCCCATCTCTGCGGCCGGTGACAAGGAGTTCGACTGGTCTGACTACCGGGCGTTGAGCATGTGGGTTTACGGTACGAATTCGGGAGTCGGGTTCTTTGTCGAGCTCAACGACAAGGGCGAGGAGCACTTCCGCAGCCCGCTCATAGTGGACGACTTTATCGGCTGGAAGCAGATAGTCATCCCCTTCGAAGAATTCCTTAGTCGAGATGACTGGCAGCCCGACACTGCAGATATGGACCTGGAGATCACCTGGCCGATTCGGGACTTTCAGCCGTTTACCGGTGCCTCCGGGGAAGGCTACATTCTCATCGACCTGATCGAAGTCATTCCTTAACCACCTTGAGCCGGAAGCACACGTGAGGGATACGTATTGGGGCCTGTTGGACGGATGCAACACTACTACATGGCCTGCCCGGCTAGCCGCTTGCGGTCGGGCGGGCCGTGTCTCAAGGAGCGACCGGCATGTCTCGTAGGAAGTTCACGGTGTTCGCTGTGCTGCCGGTGGTGCCTCTCTGGCTGGTCTCCGGTGGGCAAGTAGTTCAGGCAGCGGATGCTCCGGGGGTGGTGCAGGTGGTGGCGGAGACTGTGCGGTTGAACCAGCTTGGCTACCTGCCGGACTCGCAGAAGCGCGCCTACATTGCAGCTTCAGCGGTGGAAGGGCTCGTGCCCTCCCGGGCCGAAGATGGGACAGAAGCAGTGAGTGCTCCAGAAGTGAAGGTACGTCGCGTGGGTGAGGGAGGCCCCTCCGCCGTGGTGTGGACCGGGCGGGCGGCCGGTCCCGTACAGGACCCCCTGTCGGGGGAGAGTATTTTCATTGTCGATTTCTCCGGCTTGACGTCCCCGGGGCGGTATGTGGTCCAAGCCGGGGAGGGACTCGCATCCCCGCCTTTTGAGATCGGCACTGGTTTCCTCTCGCCGCTCTTTGTTACCGTCACCCGCAGCTACTATTTGCAGCGCTGCGGGATCGAGGTGAACGACCCGGTTTCCGGCATCGCCCATGGCATCTGTCACCAGCTCGATGGTCTCCTTCGCCACTCCGACCCGTTTGGGGAGGCTGGCAGTAGGGTCGATGTCCGGGGCGGTTGGCACGATGCCGGAGACTACGGGAAGTATTCGACGACGACGGCGGTGACGGTGGGGCAGTTGCTTCTTCTCTACCAGCTCTTTCCCAGTGCTTTTCCCGACGGCCAGCTGGCCATTCCGGAAAGCGGCAACGGTACACCGGACCTACTGGACGAGGCTCGGGTAGGATTGGAATGGCTGCTGAAGATGCAGCGGGTTGATGGCGCCGTCTACCACAAGCTCGGGCCCGACAGGTGGCCGGGCATGATCCTCCCTGAAAAAGACAGGGCTCGTCGTTACGTCTATGGCGTGACGAGCCAGGATACAGCCAAGGCGGCGGCGGTCTGGGCCATGGGCGCCCGCCTGTTCCGGCCGTTCGACACAGCTTTTGCCGATCGACTGTTGCAGGCGGCCACCCGGGCGTGGCAATTCCTGGTGGAGCATCCCGAGACCGTCGATGGGGCACGTCCGGGCGATGACGCCGGTTCGGGAGGGTACAGGGACGCCTCCGATGCGGACGACCGGTTTTGGGCCGCTGCCGAGCTTTATGCAGCGACAGGCGATCCGTCTTTTGCCCGCTTCGTGGGTCTGATCTTCAGGATGAGTGATGTGGATGTGAGGGAAGTGAGCTGGACAGACGCTTCTGCCATCGGCATCATCGACTTGGTGATGGGTCAGATGGCAAGCACCAATGCCGCCGCCGACCCCACCGGTGATCTGATTGAGTATGAGGTTGCCGATCTGAGGGAGAAGTTGCGACAGCTCATTCTGGAACGAGCCGATGAAATGGTGAGTAAGGCCCGCCTTAACCCGTACGGCCTGCTTCTCGAAGCGGGTGATTTCGTGTGGGCGTCCAACAAGACGGCCTTGGCCCGCGCCATGTTGCTGCTGGTAGCTGAGTATCTCGACCCGGTCGCCGCCCGTTCTCTACGCCTTGATGTCGCCACGAGGCAACTAGATTGGGTCCTGGGTGCCAACCCGCTTGGCAAGTCCTTCGTCACTGGTATCGGTACAAACCCGGTTCTGCATCCGCACCACCGTCTGTCCGAGGCACTGGGCAGGCCGGTTCCGGGTTTGCTTGTCGGCGGGCCGAATTCCAGGGCCGAGGACAATATTGCACC
>JBLNBY010000352.1:0-3864 GCA_050260295.1 Bacteroidota bacterium | reverse complement strand
ATATACGTTCCGCTCTGGCGAGGCCCCGTCCGTCACGCAACGGCTGCACCTGGAGCTGGCAGGGGCTATCGCCCCTCGGGTACGGGGGAACATCGTATTCGAGCACAAGGGGATCTGGGGTGCGGGTGCGGCAGGAGGAGGCGGGGTGGTCGGCGCGATCGGGGCGGCCGTTTCGGATCCGGTGCTGCGGACGAGCGAGGCGTACGTAGAGCTTCGCCCCGGTCAGCTGGAGGGATGGGGCAGCTGGCGGATCGGGAGGCTGCGCTTTCAGCTCGGACCGGTGGGCTTGCTGAGCGCCAATCCCTTTGACGCCCTGGAGGGCGTGCACTGGCAGAAGGCACGGGGCGACTGGGTGATGGAAGCCGTCTGGGCCCGTTTGGATACGAGTTACGTCACTTACCTGAACTACGTATACGACACGGACGAGTACGTGGCCATCCATGGCAGCCGGGAGCTCGGCGGGCGGCAGGCGGGCATCACGTGGCTGGCCGACGGCCTGGCCGGGGAGCACGGGGTGGCGTTGGACTTTGCGTCGACGCTGGCCACTGGCCGCCGCCTGGTCATGGAACTGGCCGGCTATGAGGCGAGCCGCACCTCATATGATTACCAGGGGTGGGTGGGGGCGGCGGCGGCCAGCGTCGATCTTTGGGTGGACGCCCGCCAGACGTTGAGCGTGACGGCGGCCTCAGTTCACCCGGGATTTACGCCGATGGCAAGCAACCTCCGCTCTGCCGGAGGCAGCATTCCTTTCTCCAATGGTAGTACGGGGGTGGAGTTGTATGCCTCACGCCTCATCCGGTCTGGCGTCGTGGGAGAGATAGAACTGCGTCACCAGGTGCGCTGGGGGGAGCCGCTGTCAGAGTTAGGCCTGGGACTGACGGTGGCCTGGCCGGCACCGGGGGTGTCTACCGGGAAACTCCAATTGTCCCGCACCGGCGGGGTGCTGGCCGCTGGTGGTTCAATCGGATGGCAGATTGCTTTTTGATGGTTTTTGGGGGGTGCTGTTTTCGTTTTCGTTTTTTCGTCTTGGGGTGCGGGGGCCCTGCGGGAAGCCAATTCGGGAGCCGTTGTTCGTATTCAAATCGTGACAAGGAGGGGATCTCGGTGAACCGTCGGATTCGCATGGCCGGTTGGAGTCTCGCACTTCTTTGCCTCGCCGTGCTGGCGTTTTCCGTTGGTGCAATGGCCGGCCCGCTGACCGGTGTGAAGATCACCGTCGACCCGGGGCATGGCGGCAGCGACCCCGGGGCGGTCGGACCCACCGGGCTGAGGGAGGCGGACGTCAACCTCCGGGTGGGTACCGTTCTCCGCAACTGCCTGGTAGAGTACGGTGGGGCGACGGTGCAAATGACCCGGACCAGCGACGTTTATGTCAGCCTGTCGGACCGGGTGAACCTGGCCAACTCCTGGGGGGCCGATCGCTTCGTTTCCGTGCACCACAACGCCTCCAGCGATCCTAACGTCAACGGTACAGAGACCTACGCTTACACCTACGGCAGTTCTTTGAGCTTTGACATGCGCGACAAAGTCCACGCCCAGTTGCTGGCCTGGGGCGGCCTGCCTGACCGGGGCGCCAGGACGGCGGACTTTTACGTGCTGAAATACACGACCATGCCTGCCATCCTCACCGAAGCATCGTTCATCTCCAACCCCTATGAAGAAGCGCGCCTGCGGGATGCCGGCTACACCTGGCGGGAGGGTTACTACATCTACAAGGGTATCGCCGATCATTACGGCGTACCGTATCAGTGAACTGGACGGCCGCGCGACCGGACGGCCGCAAGGCCAGGCGATCGTGGCAACGGAGTGGCTGTGTGTAGATGACTAAATGCAGTGAGGGGCTCCCGCACCCCTGATGAAGCTGCCTCCTTTTTCTTGTGTTCCTCGTGCTTGCCGGATTACAACAATATTGACAATCATTATCTATAAAGGTAGACTGGCGGCAGCACGCCGGATCCAAGTGTGAAATGCAGGTAAATAAAGGAGGCAAAAGTCGTGACATCGTCCGGAGGGGAAGGCCTGACTGTCGGGGTAATCGGTTCGGGGATCGCTGGTGCATTCGCCGCCCATTTCGCTCGTCAAGCCCTCGGGGAGAGGGCGCACTTAGTGGTATGGGAGCAGGACAGCCACGTGGGCGGTAGGGTGCGGGCATTGCAGGTGGCGGGAGAGCGGGTTGAGGCAGGCGCTTCGCTCATCCACTCCTCCAACCGGTATTTATCAGCTGCCGTCGACGAGCTGCAGCTGCACCGTTCAAGCCCCAGTGAGCCGGGGGACGGGTCCGGCCGGACGTACGGTTGTTGGAACGGCACTTCATTTGACTTTATCTCCCCCTCGTCAGCTGGCGAAGAGGCGGCCTTTCTCATGCGCCGGTACGGAGAGAGCCTCCTCAAGGTTCAGGAGCTGGTGAAGTCAGCCCTGGACCGGTTCGTCCGCGTCTATGACGCACAGGCACGGGGCGAGGCGTCCGAAACGCCCAAGGAACTCCACATGAGGCTCGGGCTGTACGACATGGCGCAGCAGGATGGTTATTCGTTCTTCCGGGATCATGGGGTTAGCGACCAGTTTGTCCTGGAGATGTCCGATGGGATTGCCCGCGGTAACTACTGCCAGGCAGGGCAGATGAACGCCTGGGCGACTATGGTCTCCCTGATCGGCGGCGGTTTTGCTGGCGGCAGCTTGTTTTCGATCGTGGAAGGAAACGCGCGACTCCCCGAAGGGTTGTTGTCGAGGTCGGGCGCTCGCGTCTTCACCGGGACGGCGGTGAACCGCGTCGCGGCACGAACTACGGCGGACGGTTCTCCCGGATACACGGTGACCACTGCTGGTGGGGAACGTTGCGAGTGTGACGCCGTGGTGATTGCCGCTCCACTCGAGATGGCCGGCGTGGAGTTTGAAGGTGTCGCCCTGGCGCCGGAGTCGGGGGTGCGACGCCCGTACCAGACGGTACACGTGACCGTTGTCTCCGGGCGGGCGAACCCGGCTTACTTTGGCCTGCAACCAGGCCAACCAGTTCCCGGCTTGATTCTGACTCGTGAACTTCCGGAGATCCCCTTCGTTGGGATGGGGGCGCGGCGGGGAGCAGACGGTCAGGAAACCATATACAAGCTGTTCTCCAGGGAAGCGCTGGACGATGCACTGCTCGACATGATGTTCACGAGGCGAGCGGAGACAGTGCGGCTCGTGTGGCAGGCGTATCCCGTCCTGAACCCGGCGCCGGTGTGGCCGCCCTTCCGGCTGGCACCGGGCCTGTACTACGTCAATGCTATGGAATCTGCTGTGTCCACCATGGAGACCGAGGCCATCGCGGCCCGAAATGTCGTCAATCTGTTGCTTCGCGAGATCCAGTGACGAGGCGAAGGTGAGTACCCGGTAGTCCGCGCCATCAATGCAGCTACCGACTCAGGCTCAGGCGGCACTGCGACTCGGGCTCCGGGTTGCGGTGCCGTCCCGCGGTCGCCCGGGATTGTGCTGCATGTTACAGGGCTACCTGTGACTCGGCTGTCCGCCGGCGGTCGGCAACTATCCGCCGGCGGCCGGCAACTGTCGCCGGCGCCCGCCAGTTCCCGCTGATTGGCAGAAGCCGCCTTCGTTAGGCAACTCCGGATGAAGCTATACGATGTAGTCGAGAGTGGCCTCCGGGAATAGCCGGCGGAGATGAGCGGTGAAGAAACTGGTTATCTCCTCGTAGGTTTGCTTGTCATACACATACTTGCCGTAGCCGAATTGACCCCACTTCCACTTCCGCTTGCTTTCGTTCATCTCGAGGGTGGTGGCCGGGTAGACTTCCAGGATCGTCTGTTTGGCCCTGGGTGTGAACCGGTGAGCCACGATCTCGAAGCGCAAGTCATTCTCGGGTTTGATTGG
>JBLNBY010000351.1:0-3313 GCA_050260295.1 Bacteroidota bacterium | reverse complement strand
GGTATTGGAATGAAAGGCATACCGATGTGAAGATGAATGTCGCCACGCTGGCCGACTTCTTCACGGCGGTTCGCCAGAGCGGCGTCGAGCTTCCTGAATACCACGACGAGTCCAACCGGGTTTTTTCAGGTAACTACAGCGCCCGGATCTGGATCAAGCAGCGCCACCGTGCCGCCGAGCACCGGCTCTTGCAAGCGGAGCGTCTGGCCACCCTGGCCAGCCTGGTGGCGGATGGCAATGACAGTGGTTTTGAATACCCCGCGGGCGAGCTGGAAAAAGCCTGGCTCAACCTTTCCCTCAACACTTTCCATGATCTGCTGCCGGCGACCGCTGTGGATGGTGTCTACAGCGAGATGGAGAAGCGGTACGAGCAGGCCGAGACGATATCGGCTCAGGCGGCGACGGCTGCCACGGCAGCCCTGGCCCGGGCGGCCGGGTGGGCTGCGGAGGAGGCCCGATGGGAGATTGGCCAGGAGTCGCCACCGGCTCTGATGCTCTTCAACACGCTCAACTGGGATCGGCAGGAGCTGGTACGGGTTCGCCTGCCCATCGCGCCAGACTATCTGCGGAGCGTACCTTTCCGGTTGGTTGACGAGGCGGGCAGCGAAATCACCTACCAGGTGCTCGAGCCCGTAGACCATTTCCATGATGATTTCAGTGTACCCGCACAGGAGCGAGTCTGGGATCCGGTCGCGGAGCAAGTGCAGTCGTCAGACTCCGAAGCCGGCCAGCCGGGGGTCGAGATAGCCTTCGTCGCTGAAGTACCGGCGTTTGGACATCGTGTCTATCATTTCCAATGGGGAAGCATTCCCTCCGTCTCTCCCTGGGAAACAGAGCTGCGACCGCCAGAGGGTGAGTGGGAGCTGCAGACTTCCGCCTACGCCGTCAAACTGGACGGCAACGGCAACATTCTCGAGCTTCGCTCCTCTGCCGGTGGGAAGGTGTGGATCCAACACCGGTCTGATACTTTCATCAATGATCCTCTACGGGGCAATCAGCTAATCATTGCCACTGACGACAGCAACGCTTATTTCCACGATGGTGGCAGCCGGACGGTAGCCACAACAGTCGACGCGGCCGGGGAAGGAAAAGCCTACAAGGGGCCGGTGATGGCCCGGGTCGTCTATCGCACCGCTTTTCAGCAGGCAGAAGTGGTGCGGGAGTTCGATCTCCTCGAGACCGAAGGACGAATCGATTTCATAACGTCGCTGGACTGGCGGGACAAAAACAAGATCATCAAGGTAGCAATCCCCACCACTGGCCGGGGAGCGACCACCTACGAGATACCGTACGGCTTCACTTCCCAGCGTCCAGCGGGGCAGTGGCCGGCAGTCAAATGGATCGACACCTCGAGCGGGAACACCGGTGGGGTGGCCCTGCTCAACCGGGGGTTGCCCGACCACGAAATCTACGGCGGCCTGTATTATCTGACGTTGATGCGCAGCATAGACTACTCCTTCTTCCGGCATGGGGATTCGCCGAACGCCCTCGGAGTAGGCAAGCACAGGTTTGAGTATGCCATCTATCCGCATGACGGGAGCTGGGATACAGCCGCTGTCTTCCGGCAGGCCTGGGAGTATAACGAACCGCTGATTGCCCGGTGGGTGAAGCCGGCCAGGGTGGCGTCCGTTGCCGGCGAACGCCCGACCATACAGCAACCGGGGAGTCTCCTGACGGCAAGCCCCAATCTGATCGTCACCGCCTTGCGCCGGAGCGGGCCGGCGGTCCTGGTCCGGACCCAAGAAGCGCTAGGGCGGTCGGGGCAGGGAAGTCTTACCTGGCACTGGCCGCAGTTGCAGGGGGTGGATGGTTCGCAGGTAGAACTGGTCAACGCTCTGGAGCGGCCAGCCTCTACCGCGTTCCAATTCGATTCTGGAACTGGGGAGGTGGTATGGACGGTGCGACCGCAAGGTATCGATACGTGGCTCTTTGGGGCAGACAGCACGATGCGTGACACCAACCCCTGAGGGCGGGCTCCCGACGTTAACCTTTCCAGGTTGGAGGGATGAAGAATGCCAGCCACCAACAGGACACTGCTCCGGTTGGTACCAATGTTGTTGCTGCTGTTGGCGATGGCTGCCGGCCTGCCGGCCACGGCGGCCGAAGCCGGGGTACAGGGCCAGACCGTGCTCGTAGATCTTGCACCGAATTTCAACAACGACGGGGTAGCTACCGATGAAGACCCGGTAGACGGGAACCTTGATGGGCTCGGCTGGTCACTGATGGCTGAGGAGATGCCATCGCCGGGGAGCGTCATTCAGGTCAAGGACGTTTTCTTCCGGATTCCCGAAACCCGGGCTTCATTTGTCAAGAACAACATGGTTTTCTACAATCAGAAGGTCGATGTTCCCGCAGGCAAGTATCATGATGCCTACTTCCTCGCCACCGCGACCGGTGGGGCCAAGCGTGCCAAGTTGACCTTCGTCTACGCTGATGGGGAAAGGGTTGTTTCCGAGCTGCGGGTCTCTGACTGGGCCGGGCAGCCGCAGCCGGCGGAAGTGGCCGCAGTCCGGATGTCGGGGCGTTACAACGTCCTCGGCAAGCAGAACCTCAACGTATCGCTCTACGCGACCGCCATTCCCCTCAATCATGCCAAAGAATTGATCCGGATCGAATTCCCCGAAGAAGTGAACATCCACTTGTTCGCTCTCTCGCTGGGTTTGGCCCCCAACCTTCTTCCCATCGAGGGCGTGGAAGTCTTCCGGGAACCCATTTCCCGTCCGGTCGATCTGCGCGCCCAGTTCAACCAGGATGGCGTCGGCACTCAGAGCAACCCGGCGGATGGTAACTTCGACGGGGTCGGCTGGAATCTGGCCGCCGAGCTCATGCCCCCGGCTGGCGAGGTTGTGAAGATGGCCGGAGTCGAGTGGCTGATGCCGGAGTACACGGACGGTCTTCCCAACAACATTCAGGCCCGGGGTCAGCTTATATCGTTGCCCAAGGGCGTCTACAGCGGGCTCTACATCCTCGCCACGGCTACCGGTGGTGGACAGGTGGGCAAGCTGACGGTTAATTACGCCGACGGCAGTACACAGACCCTCGACTTCCGGGTCAGCGACTGGTGCGGTGATCCCGGCTTCGGCGAAGAGATTGCCTGGGAGATGGCTCACCGCTACGACCGGAACGGGCCGACCGGCCCCATGACGCGGCTCTTCCGGGTGTGGTGGAAGCTGGATGCCGCCAAACAAGTCGATTCGATAACACTGCCTGACAACCCCAAGATTCACATCTTCGCCGTCACCCTGGGGCTTCCGTCGGGCAACCAGTAGGCTGTACATTTGGCCGTTTCTAAACGGTGCGTGAAGAGGGCGAC
>JBLNBY010000350.1:0-4486 GCA_050260295.1 Bacteroidota bacterium | reverse complement strand
TGATGGCATCCAGGAGGGATGATTTCCCGGCGCCGTTCTCCCCCACCAGGGCGGCGCACTGCACCGGTTCCAGATCGACCGTTTCATCCCGGTAGCTCAGGAAGTTGCGGAGCGTCAGCTTGACCGGTTCCATCTATGCTGACACCTCCTTCAGCAGCGCTTCGGCTTCAGCCCGGGCCTTCGTGCGCAGATCCTCGCTCAGGTCGGTGCGGAGAGCCAGCCACTTATCGAGCGCTTCGAGCGGGCTTGTCGTCTCCGTAACGGAGGCCTCGCGCCCCCGCTCCCCCCGGATGACCTCCGGGAACACGCCTGCAACGTGCCGGGCGCCGGCGTCGTATAGCGTCTCGATGATGCCGGCGTGATCGATGCCCTTTGCCTGCTCCTCGGTCGCCCGATAGTAGACCCGCACGATGGCATCTCGCACCTGGTCGAGTTCCCACTCCGTGGGTTCCAAGCGAATCCCGCCGGTGACGTTAGCAAGGTCGATGGTGAGGAACCTTCGGGCCGGCAGGTCGTGCCATTGGACCTCGCGGGTGTCAAGGTCGACGATGTAGGCTCCTCGGCGGTCGTGCTCCTCGCCGAAGTCCCGCCGTTCGAGGGCGCCGGTGTGGATGACCGGGGGAGCCCCGGGGCTCGTCCACTCCTGCGGCCGGTGGATGTGGCCCATTATCACCGCCTGGAAGGGCAGTGTCTGCAGCTCAGCGAGCGGCAGGGTCGGCTCCTCACCGAAGAGGACCTGGCCGCTCGATGTCCGGCACCCGGCCACCGCCCAGTGCCCGATCATGATCGTCGGCCGGGACAGGTCGCACTGAGCGGCCAGAGCCCGAGCGATCCCGAGGAGCGCCCCGGTCGTCTGCTGAATGGCATCGCCGGTGCTCTCGCTTTCGGCGGCCACGGCCGACGGTTTGGCCCAAGGGAGTACGGCCACCTGGATTCCGGCCACCTCAACCACCTGGGGCGTTGTGATTCCCCATGCCCTCTGTCCGAGGGTGGCAATCACGTCGACCGGGCCGGGCTGCCCCGGCCCCGGGGTGTCGTGGTTGCCGCTGCAGCCGACCACGGGGATCCCCGCGGCCTCGAGGCGGGCGAACAGGTTGTCCACCTCGATGATTGCCCGGGCCGGGGGTCGGGGGGTTACGAAGTAGTCCCCCGGCGCCACCGCCAGGTCCACCCGCTCCCGGATGGCGAGCTTCACCAAGGCATCGGCCGTCCGCCGCCAGTCAACGAGCCGGGACGGCGTCCCGGCCTCACCCGGGCGGCTGTAGTTGTCGTAGTGGCAGTGCAAATCAGGAATGGCGAGCACCTTCACGCCTGCCCACCACCCTTCGCCTTCTGCTGGCAGCCGTAGCAGAGAGGCCGGCCGAACTTCTCGACGCTGTAGTCGACGACCTTGGAGCTCTTGATGGGCTTGCCGCAATCCATGCACTCAGCCGCTGCCTCGCTGTCCGCAGCAGGCTGAGCATCCGAGGTGGCCGGTTGGGCGGCACCGGAGGTGGATGGTGTTCCCGCACTGTCGATCAAGGTGGCCTGCGCCCCAGCAGTCGGTGCCTCCGGTTCGTCGGCATACGCGCCAGCTGCGGCGAAGGCCTCCTCCTCCACCTCTGGCCCAGCCGTCAGAGCCGGATGGGACCCGGCGAAAGCGGCCCCGACGGCGGGGGGCGTGGCGTTGGCGTAGAGCGTGGCCATCCCCTGGACGCCGTTCTCGATCAGTGCTCGGCGGACGGCCGGGTCATTGTAGTCGGGCGCAAAGTCGATCCGGGGAACGATGAAAGGCTTCTGCAGCTCGTCCCTGGTGTACGCCGTCTTCATGGCCAGGGCCATGCGAATGACCCTGAGCATCGCTCCAGTCTCGGCCCGCGCCAGCTTATTCTTGCGCCACTGAATCAGGTTGGCGTGGACGCTGGCCTCGATGAACCGCTGTTTCTCGTCTTCGGCCAAGAAGAAGCAGTTGCGCTCCCTCTCTCCCCCGTCGTCGTCCTTAACCTTGACCTTCTGCCACTGGCCTCTGAAGTTCTTGGACGCATCGTAGCCGACGCCGTGGGGGTGGTTGGCCTTGGCGGTGAACTGCTGACGCAGCTCGTCCTCGATGACGGTGAGGTCGATCTCCTTGGTGGCCATGATCGGCTGCCAGGACCCGTCGGGCAGACGGATTGCTCCGACGGCGCGGTAAATGACCGAGGTCGGGTTCACCGCCAGCGGTACACTGTCACGCCAGTTCCAGACGATCCCCGCCGCGTTGGCAAGGCTCATCACCGCCGGCTTCGTCGGCATGAACAGGTCTTCCGTCTTCCCGGTCGTCTCGCTCCTCCGGCTGCCGACCTTGAAGACCTCGCCGCTCTGAGGGTCGGGGTTGATGCGCACCTCGGACACCGAGAGCCTGTGCCACGGTCCGAGCTGCTGAACGCTCTGCGTCGGAATCAGGACGTTGTACTGGCTCGGGTTGTACTGAGCAAGTTCTCCGGACACCTACGCCACCTCCCGGTAGACGTCTGCCAGCGCCCTGTTGGTCTGGGTCAGTTGCTGCCACAGCATCCCCGCCAGGTCCAACCTCTGCGTCTGCGCCGGCCGGACCGCTCCGGCCGGCTGGTGGGGCGGCCTCCGCCCCGGGTTGCCGGTCCTCCGACCGGCGAGGGCTGTCACTTTGGTCACTGCTTGTCCCTCCCTTGTGCTCGGAGGGCGCACCTGCTATACTTGTCTCAGCAGATGTCCCTCTGCTTCGGCCCTGGCCCGCCTCCCTAAGCAGCCCGGGCCGTGTCCTTTTCCGTCACTCGCTCCTGCTCCAAAGCCACCCGGAGCATCATCGCCCCTGACGCCACGCACTCCCGGCAGACCTTGGCCGCGGCAGGCTGCAGTAGTTGGCCGCAGCTCTCGCAGCGGTCCACCAGCGCCCGCCGTCTCGTCGCCACCTGGTTCACCTCCTCTCGCCGCCTCCTTGTCCAGCCACTCCCGGATGAGCCGCCGCTGGGCCTCCGGCAGGCGGTTCTCACCTGTTGGGACGACGATCACGGTGAGCGGTCGCTGCTTCGGCATCACCCCACCCCCTCTCACGCCGCCGTAGCCTCGGTCACGGCCGACTCAGTCTCGCCCAGGGCGACCGCCCTTTCCCGCCGGCGGCTTTCCGCTTCCTGGGTTACGCCCGGGTGTCGGTCCTCAGCCGCCAACAGGAACTCCTCGGCCGCATCCCTCACGTCAAGGACCTCGATGGCGGAACCGATGAGCGCGTCGTGGGCCGGGCCATCAACACTCGGGCAGATGTTCCGCAGATGCTTGGCGAGCCTGTTAATCGCCGGGGCGATGTCGCCAGCCTCCTGCATGGCCGAGAGAGCCGCCTCTCCGAGCCCAGGTCGAGAGCGGTCCGTAGTCGCCGCTTGCTCGTCATCACCGCCGCCGACCGGCCGGATCTCGCCGCCTCGCATGATCGTGTAGAGCTTGCCGTCACAGCGGACGAGAAGCGAGCCGAATAGCTCGGCGCAGGCCAGGGCGGACGGGAATGAGATGTTCGCAGCGCCAGTCTCGATGCGCGAATAGTGAACCCGGGTTACCACCAGCCTGGTGGCCATCTCCTGCTGCGTCAGTCGAGCAGCCCGACGCTTTTCCCTGAGATCCACCGGGAAAATGCGGCCCTCATTCACCAGGAGCACCTCCGTTCTGAGACAAATGTAACATGCTATGCGTCATTAAGCAACGGCGGCCGAAGTCAATTGTAACATTCGGTGTTCATAACGGGGCTGTTTTCTCGTCCTCTCGCGCTATTGCAACATTTCTTGCCTCATTGGCTGCGACATTACTCGGCGATTGAAGATGTAACAATTCTGGTTTATATTCGCGTTGAAGCATGGGAGGCCATCATGAGAAAAGCGCTGGGGCAAAGAGTGCGTGACCTGCGGAAAGAGCGAGGTTGGTCTCAGGAAGAACTCGCTCAGAAGGTGGGGCTCACTCGACAACAGGTATATCGCATCGAATCCGGGGAGACTGGCACCCGATTTGGCACACTCGAAAGGCTGGCTGCAGTGCTAGGCGTGCCCTTGTCAACCCTTGTGTCGGAAGACGGTGTCCCAACCTCGCCAACGGAAGGACTTGATGAGCGTCAAGTACCGGCCTCGTACCTCAGGGACTACCCCTGGCTCCGCCGCTTGCGCCCTGATCTTCGCCAGGACATGCTCCCCGTGATCGACGCCGGTCTCGTCGAACGCGTCTGGTTCAGAGGCGCGCCCGATGGTGGGTTCGCTGCCCTCACCGACGCACAACTTGAGGTGGTTTGCGAGAGCTTGGTCGATCATCATCGGCGAGAGGAGGAACTGCGCCGGAAGCTGATGGGCCAAGAGGAGCGGCCCTGAGGTTGGCATCCTGAGTTTTCGTAACCATAGCAGGAACACCCCCGAGAAACGCCGAACACTTGTTCGCCATTTATGCCTCGGGAGGGGTTCCGGTGACAAGGAGGGTCTGGCGTCGTCAGGAGATTTCCGCATTGGTCGCAGGAAAGGTC
>JBLNBY010000349.1:0-6336 GCA_050260295.1 Bacteroidota bacterium | reverse complement strand
CAATCCGGGAGGGAGACTTGCCAGTGTCACTACCAGCAGGTTGACCAGTGCGTCGACCCCGCCTACCAGCGAGAAGAGCACGAGAGCAAGCAGATTGAAGAAACGTCCCAAGAGCGGGGCTGCGAAACCACTCACGGGGTCGAACAAAGTATCCATACTGAAACCCAGCGGCAAATCGAGAAGGGTCCCAGCCATCTCCACCGCACTGAAGGCCACCAGCACGAGAAAGCCAAGCACGAAACCGATGATGAGCTCGCTCACGCCAATCACCAGGAGCCTTGGCCAAAACTCGGGCAAGGGCAGGGGCAGTACCAGTCCCCGTGCGACCAGACTTGCCCGGGCTGCCGGGGTGAGTGCCAGGGAGAGCACGATCGTGAGCGCTCCGCGCCAGAGGGGGGATAGCCCGGGGCTGCGGAAAAACGGCACTACCGACAGCGTCGCTCCCAACCGCAGGCTGACAGCAAGAAAGAGAGTGAGTTCACGCAAGTCCGGCCACGGCAGCCACAACCCTCACACCCCCAGGAAAACGAAACCAATATAAGACGGCAGATCGCCCCAGAGCCGGACCGACAGGTCGACCAAAAGCTGTAGCATCCAGGGACCAAGCAGCAGCAGAACAACTATCATGGCCACCAGCTTGGGGACAAACGTCAAGGACTGCTCTTGAATCTGAGTAACCGCCTGCAAGAGGCTGACGACCAACCCGACGAGCAGGCCGATCAGGATCAATGGCCCTGCTACCAGCGTGGCAGCCCGGATGGCCTGTCCCATCAGGTTGATTACGGTTGCGTCACTCACTTGCCACTCTCCCTCCCTGCTGCTCTGCCTCTCCCGAACCTCAACGCCGCAGGCAGCGTCACTACCGGTAGCTGTCCAGGAGCGAACTGGTTATCAAATGCCAGCCGTCTGCCAGCACGAAAAGCAGGATCTTGAAAGGAAGGGAGATCATCACCGGGGGCAACATGATCATGCCCATAGACATTAAGCTGGATGCTACAACCATGTCGATGACCAGGAACGGAATATAGATCACAAAACCGAGCTGAAACGCTGTTTTCAGCTCGCTTATGATAAAGGCTGGCACAAGTGCGCTGAAGGGGACGTCCGCGGCCAACGTCTCGATCCTGCCTGTGTCCGGAGTACGAGTGACGTCTTGGGTCACCGCGACCCCCGGGGCACCGGCGGAGTCCGGCGTCTGAGAGCCGTCTGGTGTCTCAGTCGCCGCCGCGGTCGCCGGTGGGGCCGGTTGGACACGATTCAGGAAAAGCGCCAGATCGGCCTTGCGTGTGGAGCGGAGCATAAAAGATCGCAGAGGTTTTTCGGCAGCCTGGAGAGCCTCTTGCTGGCTGATTTTACCGTCGAGGTAAGGGCTGATGGCCTGCTCATAAACCTGATTCCAGGTAGGCGCCATGGTGAAAAAGGTCAAGAAAAGTGCCAGACCGACGATAACTTGATTGGGAGGAACTTGGTTGGTGGCGAGTGCGCTCCGCACGAAGGAGAGCACTACCACGATCCGGGTAAACGAAGTGAGCATGATGAGGATCGACGGAGCAAGCGCCAGGACTGTAAGCAAGGCCAAAACCTGCAGTGTCAGCGCGGTTTCCGTCGGCCCACTAGCTTCCTGCAGCCCGATTTCGAGGCGCGGCAGTGTGAGCTGGGCAGCGAGAATGATGTTCACGAATATCCCCCCCGGGTGGGCCGGCACACAATGTCCAGGTCTGCGTGCGGTACGATGGTTACATACGACTGTCGCCTCTACCTCCTCTCCCCGCCAGGATCCTGGAGGTCGGGGTGACAGCCGGAATTCAACATTCGAATGACACAAACGAAGCAATGGACGCCTGAAGCATGATCGGTCTCAACCTGGTGATTGTCTGGCCCACCCCTCACCTCTCTCTTCGTTCTCGGCTTTACGCTCTTGCTTACCGCCTTCGGAGTCCAGAAGGCTTGGTGTGAGTGAGGCAATCAGGCGTACATCCTTCTCTCCCGAACCAATCAGAAAAAGCGCCTGGTCAGCCCGGATCAGCCACAGCATCCTCCCAGTTCCGAGCGAGACGGCGTCCAGCACCTCGAGACGTCTTCGGGATCCGGCATTCGTCCTCGCATCACCCCCAGGCATCCATGGGTGCTGTAGCTTTAGATACAACCGTGAGCCCCAGTACGCCAGCGGTGCCACGAAAAGCAATGCCAGCAACCAGCGCAGATAGGTCTCAAGCACCCTGGCTAGCCCCCCCCTCGCGCAGCCTTTCTCCCGGACTCACGATGGCACTGATTTTGACACCAAAGGTATCATCCACGACCACCACTTCCCCTTTGGCAATCAGCCTGCCATTGACCAGGATATCGACAGGCTCCCCCGCCATATGGTCAAGTTCGAGTATGGATCCCTTGCCCAGGGCGAGGACCTCGCGCATGGAAAGGCTGGTTCGCCCGAGCTCCACGGTTATGTCGAGAGGAATGTCCATCAACAGATCCATGTTATCGCCCTCATCGGTGCTCTCCTGCCCTCCCTCGAGCGGGGCAAAACTGACGGGGCGCACAAGAACCGGTGAATTGGGGGAGTCGGAGACGTCCCGAACGTCCGGAATGCCGGCCCCCCTACTTCCACCAGACCTTCGGGTCGGACCCAAGCCTTGCTCCTGCCGGGAACGGGCACCCATGCGGAGAATCCCACGGTCCGGCAGAATTGCCGCCGCCTCCTCCGGGCCCGCGTGCGGCAGGGCAGGTGCAGCCTGTGCCAGTGTCGCCGCTTCCGGCGTTCCAAGCAAAGACAGCTCGTCCTCACCCCGGCCCGGGGGAAAGTCAACCCCTTCACCAGGCGTCCGCGAACCAGCTTCCGGCTGTTGCTGAGCCGCCGGGCCCGAGAGCGTTCGATAGAGCAGCGCAGGCAGGCTGGGAGAAAAAAGATGTAGAAGATGAGTGCTCTGCTTTCCCCAGCCAAGTTCGATCTCGACGCCCAGCCATGCAGGAGCGTCATTCGCATCCAGAGCTGGCTCTGGCAGGGCGGCGACCCCGCGGGGAAGTACCTGTGCCGTCACCTCGATCACGTCTCGCAGGACGGCCCTCATCTCATCGGCCACCAATTCCGAAAACGCCGCCGGGTAATCGACTGCATCCGGTAGTCCAGGAAGCGTCGCGGCAGCTGGCGGCCATTCTCCTCCTGACATCTCTTCCAGACGTCCGGCCGCGGTATCAGCAAGGACCAGGAATGAGCCAAGCCAGTCAGGGCTGGCGCCCAGCTGGACGAAGATCAGCTTCTCAGCTCCTTCCCCGTTGTTGCGCAGGGCCGGAAGGGGCTGATTGATCAAGGTCTCCCGTACGATCCGGGACCTGACCGGACGGGCGGGCGAAGAAAGCGTGTTGGCAACCGACTGCCAGATGAGGGTTACCAATTCGTGCCAGGCAGCCACCCCGGTTCCGGTCTCCCGCAGCCCCAGAGGGGAGTGGGATTCCGGGGTGCTTTGCTGTGTCTGGCCGAGTAAAGCCTGGATCTCCGCTCGCGACAGCAGCGGGTGACTCATGCGGATACCACCTCTTTCGCAGCCGAATGCTCCCGGAGCAGCCGAACCGCCATCCGCCCGCGGTAGGTCCCCGGCTGAGCCAGCCAGGCGGGTGTCCCATTCACGTAAACCGCCAGCTCTCCATTGACCGGCTGCTCCAACTTGAGGACGTCTCCGCGTTCGAGCTTGAGCAGATCATCCAGGTGTAGCCGGACCTGACCCAGTACGACTGCCACCTCGGCAGGTTGGTCCCCCCCGCGGTCCTTCACTTCCGATTCTTCTGCCGATGCTTCTTCTTGCTTCGGATCTCCCGCCAGCGCGGAAGGTTGCGCGATCTCTGCCGCTTCGTTCACCGGCAATGCCGCGTCCTGTGCCGGGACTCCACCTTCATCGCTTGCAGCGGGCTGCTCCACAAGCTCCAGGGGAAGGCAGAAACACGCCATTCCCCGGCCCACCGGGAAATGAATGGCAAAATAGGCTACCCACCAGCGCCAGGCTGCGTCCGTCCGGACGAGGAGTTCACGGATCGAACGCAGCTCCAGCTGCCGCCGGAAGTCAGGTGGACCACCCGCTGACTTTGGGACCGCGACCGGCTCGTACACCAGCTTCTCTTTCCCAGGCCACGACTCGCAGGTTGCCTCCCAGAAGCGGAAAAGTACAGGACGCAGGACCGTGCCTTCCAACTCCGTCAAAAGCCGTGCGCCTCCGGGCCAACGGCCAGACCCGCCAAGCAGGCGGTCAACCAGGACCTGCGCCAGTTCGGACTGGAAGCCAAAGATCGCAGGCAGCCGGCGCCCGGTATCGGGCTGCTCCCTCACTGCCAGCCGCTGCGAACCGATGGTGAGCGGCGGGAGTGACTCCATCAACTGCCACGAGGTGCAGACAACCTGGTCTAACACCTGCACCTGACAAAGAAGTCCTGCCTGTTGGCTGATGGCCGCAGCCAGCTGCCTGGCTATCAGATGATGGTACCGTACCCATGATATCGGTAACTCCACAGACTCTCGTGGCACTGCCATACGCGTTCTCCTTCCCTGTCTCAGGGGAGCGGCGGCTCACTGCTCAATTCGGACAGGCTGAGGATCACCAGATCCACCCGGCGATTCTGCGCTCTTCCCGCGGCAGTAGCGTTGCTGGCGACGGGACGCTGGTCGGCATATCCCGCCGCCGAGAGGCGCGAGAGCGGAATGCCCTGTTCGATCAGGAAGCGAACCACGCGGGAGGCACGAGCAGTAGACAATTCCCAGTTGGACGGGAATTGCACCGTATGTATGGGCACACTGTCCGTGTGCCCTTCGACCCGCAACGGGTTTTCCAGAGGCCGTAATGTCTCGGCCAGACGCCGGAGCACAGGCTCCGCCGAAGGACGCAGGTCGGCTTTGCCCGTGTCGAAGAGCGCCTGATCGGCAAAGCGAACCACTATCCCCCTTTGCTCCTGCACGAGCGAGAGCCCGCTACCTTCCTCGGGCAACGTTTGCCGCAGCCTTTGCAGTACCTGCTCGAGCTGTTCCCGCTCGTTCGCCTCCTTGAGCAGCCAGGGAGACTCGCTCAGATCGGGCAGACCGCCCTGCCGGTCGAGATTCACCCCCAACGAACTACGGACGGACCTAACCAGCTGCTGGAACTTGACCGCATCGACCCGCGAGAAGGCATACAGCGCCACAAAGAAGGTGAGCAGCAGGGTGACCAGGTCCGAGTAGGTGGTCATCCACGATTCTTCCTGCGAAGCCACCGCCAGCATCGCCCCGGTCCGCCGCCTGGTTACCGGGGCTGCCGTTTGCCGCTGCTTGGTGTTGAGTCTTGCCATGCTCTCTCCACCTCCCTACCCGCGGACCTGTGCGGCCGCTTCCTGGCGTCTTTCGCCACTTGCCTTGCTCGCGGAGGCCGCCGACTCCTCAGTGGCCCGGTGCGAAGGCCGGAATCCCTCCAGGCGTTGAGCGATCAACATCGGGTTTTCACCGGCCTGTAATGCCAGCATCCCTTCGACCACTGCCTGGCGGTACCGTACTTCTTGTTCAGTACGCAGGCGCAGGCTGCCTGCAAGCGGTTGAAAAAAGAGGTAGGCAAGTACCGCTCCGTACAGGGTGGTGAGAAGTGCAAGAGCCATGGATGGACCAATGGAGCCTGGATCGGTAAGTTTGCTCAGCATCCGGACCAAGCCGATGAGGGTTCCGATCATGCCGAACGCGGGAACAACGCGTGCCAGTGTCTCCAGCATGCCGCGGCTCATCTGATGCCGGTACTGGATCTGAGTAATGTCGTTTTCGAGGATGGTCGCCACCTGCTCCGGCTCGACTCCATCAACCACCAGCTGGATCGCCTTGCGCAGGAAGGAGTCGGGTTCAGTGTCGAGCTCATCTTCGAGACTGAGCAGCCCCTCCCGGCGGGCTTTCTCAGCCAGTTGTACGATACGATCCTCCATCGCCTCGGCGTTGACGTCACTCTTGTGCAAAGCGAGCCAGATCAGACGGGGGAGCTTGCGCATTTCGGCAAAAGGATAGTTGACGAAAGTAGCCGCCAGGGCGCCGCCCATGACCAGGAGTAACGACGGCCAGTCCCAAAACCCCCGCAACTCCGGGCCAAGGCCTATCGCCGCCAGCAGCATGGCCAGCCCCAATACGATTCCCCCAATGGCACTCCACTGCATGATCGTACCTCCGCATCTCGCTCTGCTCGCTCCGCGCCGGCTACGCTGCCTGCGTCCTTCCCGCTCCGATCTCCCTGCCTGGCTCTACCAGTGCTCTTCTCCTGCTTCCTTCTTGCCCTCGGAAGGGAGGGGTTGCGGGTTGGCGGTGAGGTGGTCGTGAATCCGTTGCTTGTAGGCAACCACCCGTTC
>JBLNBY010000348.1:0-2557 GCA_050260295.1 Bacteroidota bacterium | reverse complement strand
TCGAATACCCGCGACTTGGAGTCTACACCCTGGGCTTCGTGACGGGCGAGGGGAGACCGGAGGAAGGCATGCCGGAGCTGCCGCGCACCACTGCGGCGCGCAGCTGGGTACGGGTGTTCGTACCCACCACGCCGAACCCGACTTCCGGCTTCCTGATCGTCGTGCCGGCTGATGAGGTAATACGCACCCGGTTTACTATTCAGCAAGGGATGAAGATGATAGTCTCTGGAGGGGTCCTGTGGCCCGCCGGTCCGGAGGGCGGAGAGGAATCTCCGGCCAACGGCCGGGCGAATCTCAACGGCTGGACCGCCAAGGGCGAATGAGGGACGGGGAGGACTTATGGTGGATCTGATGCCCAAACGGTCGGCCTTCCTGCAAAAGCTGGGCATGGTGGGCCTGGTCCTGCTCCTGGTCGTCAACATCCTGGTGCTCGCCCGGGCTGCACTGCTCTACCGCCCGGCCGACCCCCAGGGGGAGACCGACGAGGCCCGCCAGGCTGCCTATGCCCTGGCAGCCTATTACCGCCGTGAGGCCGACCGGCGGGGGTTGAGCGAGAATCCTGCTGTCCGCGAAGCCCTGGCCGGCTTCAGCTATGAGGTCGAGCAGGCAGTCACGCCGGAGGCGGTTGCCATGGCCATGACTCAGCAGGGCCGTGTCGTGGAAGCAACCCTGCAGCGGGAAGAAGAAGCTGCCCGCGAGCAGTATCTACTGCAGCTCATCAGCTCTGATCCGCGGGTAGCAGCCCAGCGAGATCCGGCACGTATCCTCGTCGGTACCGAACTGGGCCAGGACGGATCTATACGGGTGGTGGTCGAGGACGCGCAGGGGGTACTCTCACCAGAGACCCGCAGCCAACTGCTGGATGATCCGGTGATCCGCCAGTTGACCCGGCTGGTGGAGGTTCAGGTGGCTGGCGGAAAGGCTGAGCTCTTGGCAACCCGCACGCTGACCGCCCAGATCGAAGCATTGCGCGGCGAGGTAGAGCGGCTTCGCAACCAATTGCAGCAGATAATGCGTACTGGCGGTTATGCCGAGCTGAGCGGGCCGGGCGTCGTCATCCAGGTGGAGGCCAAGCCCAATCGTAATGGCGAGGAACAGCCCATCTACGCCACCGATATCAGGGATATGGTCAACGAATTGCTGGCAGCTGGCGCCCTGGGGGTCGAGGTGGGGGGGCAGCGGCTGGTGTCTACTACGTCGATCCGTTCAGTCGGTGATCAGATCCTCGTGAACCAGCAGCCCGTCGTGACGCGCCCGCTGACCATAAAGGCCGTCGGTGACCCGGGGGTGCTGAGGAGCAGTCTTGACTTGATTCGCAACATGCCCTACTTCCCGTATCGTCTGGAGGTAGAAGAGTACTCGCTGGTAACCTTGAGTGCCCGCCAGGCGCCCGGAGTGTGAGTGGACGGGGTGTTACGCCAGTGTTGCAGATGCGCAAAACTAGTCTCATCAGCGGGTTGATCCTGGCCTTCCTGTTTACCGATACCCTGGTCCTGGCCCGGGCCAGCGGGCTTTTACGCCTGCCGCGGGAGCTCTCCGAGGTTCAACGGATCCGGCAAGGGGCAGCTGCGGTGGTTCGGCAGTATGAGGAACTCGCCCGCCAGACCGGGGTGGACGATGATCCCGAAGTGAAGGCGGTGCTGGCCAGCTGGCGGCGGCAGGGTGGCTCGGTCCTGGCGACCGTCGATGTGGCCCGCCTGGTTTCCCACTCCCGGGAGGTGCAACGGGTGATTTCCCGGGCGCTGGCCCGCCGGCAGGAGATACTGGTGGGTGAGATCCTTCAGAATGATCCGGGGGTGCAGCGCTGGCTCTCTCCGCCCATCCTGGTCCAGGTGGTGGGCGGTTCCACCGGTGCGCTGCTCGTGCAGCCGCAACAGGTCGTCACGGCGCAGACCGAGGAAGAGCTAGCCCGCCGTCCCGAGCTCCTGGGCTTTGCCCAGGTTCTGGAGTTCGAGATAAGTCAGGGGAAGGTGCGGGCGGTCAGCTCGGAGGACCAGTGGCGGCGGCTCCGGCAACTGCAAGCCGAGGTCAAGCTGCTGCAGCGCTCTATCGAGCAGGCGCGGGAGTGGGCCGCTCTGGCTACCTTGAGCGGGCCGGGAGTGGTCATCGAGGCATCAGATGCCCCAGGCGGGTATTTGTGGGATGAGATCGTTCATGAAGAGGACATAGTGGGGATTGTGACCGCTCTCTTCGAGGCGGGCGCACGGGGAGTGGATGTCGGAGGTGTACGCTGGCAGGCCCAAACCTGGGTCAGGTGCGTCGGCCCGGTAGTCATGGTTCGAAACAAGGCCGTGCCGGCCAACCCGGTGGTGATAAGGGCGGTCGGCGATCCGGAGAGACTGCGCGAGGCGGTCGAGCCGCTGCAGCAGAGCTTTTCTCACCTGGGCAAACGCTTGAGCGTGGCAACCGTAGACTCGTTAACACTGCCGGCGGCCCAGTAGGACCAGGTTGGTTTCCAGCGGCTCATCGGAATCCTGTGATGAGCTGAAGCTGGAGCTTGCCTGAAAGCATGGAGGAGGAAGCTGGTATGGAGTTCACCCCTGAGTCGGCTGTCCGG
>JBLNBY010000347.1:0-10969 GCA_050260295.1 Bacteroidota bacterium | reverse complement strand
GTCTGGAAGCGGTCGACCTGGGTGCGAGGCTTTATACAGCTGCGGGATTGGGGGCACTCGCGCTGCGGTTACCCAAAGTGGAAGAGGGCCTCGACCAGGAGCTAGGCATGTTGATTGCCCCCAGGTCCAACAAGGCACGTATCAATGCGGTGCTGAGTGATTTGAACGATGTGATCCGCAGCAGGCAGCAACTTGACGGAAGTGCCACACAATACAATGAGTTGCTTGCCAGGGAACGAGAGTTGCAAGAACGCCTGGAAGAGTTGCAGAGGCGTGAGGACGAGCTGGCAGGGGAGCAAGGCCGTTTGGAACGCTCCCTGCACGCATGGCCGCACTGGGAGAAGCTGCTGCAAGCCCGCCGGGAGATGGGTCTCCGGGCCAACTGGCCCGGGTTTCCTGCTGATGCTGAGGCCAGGCTCGAGGAGAGGGAGAAGGCCGTCAGGGAGGCGGAGAGGGCGGTCGAAGATAGTGCCAGAGCCTGCCAAGAGCTTCAGGCCAAGATGGAGAAGATCCAGGTCGAGGACGAACTTCTGGATAACGAGAACCTGTGGCGGCGGCTGGAGGAGGAACGGTCCCGCTGGCGTGATGCCCGTGAAAAGTTGACCCAGGTAGATGCAGAGCTCAGAGGTGCAGAGGAGCGAATTCAGGCCGAACTCGAGGCCTTGGGCGACGGATGGACCGAAGAACGGGTGCGGGACGTGAATACATCTCTCGTTCTCCAGGCTGAAGTGGAAGAGTTGCGCCGGCAATTCGACCAGTTGGAGACCTCCATCCACGAGCAACGACGCCGGGTCATGTCTCTCGAGGCGGGGGACGTGGCTGCGAATGGGCCGGGGGCGGGAAAGCCGGCGTTGGTGGGCGGGCAGTCACCTTTGCGGGCCAGGTACGATGCCTTGCAGCAGGCTGCGGAAGCCCTCAGACACCTGCACGATGCCCAAGTGGAATTGGCCCGGCGGTATGCTGCCCTTGCTACCTGGGAAGAGGGAGTAAAGCGTTCACAAGAGTTGGCAAAGGTTTTGGAGGAAACCGATTCAACCGGGTCGGGCCTGTCACAGGGCCGGGCCGGGCGGGTGGTGGGGACGATCGCCGTCGCGGTGGCCGGCTCGGTGGTGTTGGCCCTGGTCGGGCTCCCCTGGCCGGCCGCCATCGTGGGAGCGCTGCTGATCTCTTTGCTGGCGGCGTTGCTGCTGGGGCGGCAAGGAAGCCGGCCGGAGCGGGAGTCAGCGAGACCGGATGACCTCAAGGGACGTTGGGCGGAAGTCACGCGTCAACAGCAGGAGGAAGGCGAGAGACTGCGCAGGGCAGCAGGCGAGGCCGAAACGACCGTGGAATCCAAGTTAGCAGCGGTCGTCCGGCAACTTGGCGGCTTGTTCGGCCAGGAGCAGGTGGTGTCTCCCGGCCCGGACGATTACCGGGGCTCCAATAGTGCCTGGATGCGACATTGGGAAGAGAGGGTCGCGGAGGAACTGCGCAGGCTGGAACGGGACCTGGTACTTCACGAGGATCGGGAGCGCCAGCTGTGGGAAGCACGCCAGGCACTGGCAGCAGCAGAGGAAGAGTTTGCGAGGCTATCGGCCCGCTGGGCGAAGGTGGCGGGGCGGGTAGGAGTGGAACCCGGGCTCAAACCTGGCACCGCACTGCAACTGATACAAAGAATCCAGCAGCTACGGCAGGTGATCGCCGGACGTGACAGGTTGCGGCAGGACCGGCAGCGGCTAGAGGATGAATTGGGACGAAACGTCGGGCTCTTCCGGTCTGCCGCCGGCAAGGCCGGCTTGTCTGGGGGTGAGAGCTTCGTCTGGCAAGCCGACGATTCATCCAGCCCGTTTGACCCTCGGGTGGAGGAAGCCTGCTGGACAGCGCTGCCACAATGGTTGGCCAGAGTGGCGTCTGCCCGTGAAGCACGGGCAGCACGCCAGCGGTTGCAGGAATTGCTGGAACAGGCTCGGGATGCGGAGAAGGCGGCCAGGGAGCGGTTTGAGCGGGCCAGGACCCAACTCCTGGACCTGTTGGCCGCGGGGGGAACCGATGATCCCGAGGTTTTCCGCCAACGAGCCGAGCAGGTGCGCCGCTTCCGGGAAGCGGAAACAGAGGCCAAGAGCGCGGCCGCTTCGTTGGGCGCCTTCTTTGGCCTGGTGGAGCTGGACGTCGAGAATGTATTTGCCAGGGTGCAGGCGGAGCTCTCCGGGGCCTCCCCTGTCGATCTAAAGTTGATGGCTGAGCAAGTGGCGGCTGATCGCCGGGGAGTACAGGAGGAGAGGGACAGGGCCAACGGGGAGCTGGCCACCGTCCGTCAACAACTGGCAAACCTGGCGGTATCAGAAGAAAGAGCAGCCGTGCAACAGCGTGAGAGTGAGTTGAGAGCGGTGCTGCGGGAAGCGGTGGCACGCGCCGGGGTGCTCTGTATTGCTCGGGGGATGCTCGCGGAAGTTCGCCGGCGCTATGAGGAGGAGCGGCAACCGGAAGTCCTGCGGCGTGCCGGCTTCTATTTCGAAAAGATGACCGGGGGCAGGTATGGGCGGGTGGTTGTCCCACTGACCAGTATGGCTGCAGGTCAGGACAAACAGAGGCTGGAGTTGTGGACCGAAAGGCACGATGGGCAGTATCTCTCCCCCGGACAACTGAGCCGCGGGACGGCCGAACAGCTATACCTCGCCATCCGTCTGGCCCTGGCCGAGGATTATGCCTTGCGTGTCAATGCACTGCCTCTGCTCCTGGACGATGTCCTCGTAAACTTCGATCACCGGCGTCTTGGTGGAGCGTTGTCCGGCGTGGCGGAACTGGCGCGTGAGCTGCAGGTCTTCCTTTTCACCTGCCATCCGCACGTTGTGGCTGCTGCAACCCGGGCGGCGCGGGCCGCAGGCACGGGATGCAGGATTCTCATGTTGACCGACGGCAGCGGTCTGGTCGAGGCGAATGAGCAGGAGATCGCCCGGGTTGCAGCCAATAGCTGACCCCAGCATTTCCTGGAGGGTCGGTGGAGGATGGTATCTGAGTACGGTGGTCCGGCGGCGGATTGGAATCGGTGGTACCGGGAAGCGATCGCGGAGGGTGTGCGACGGGTCAGGGAACTGCCCGGCGTGGTGCTTGGCTTTCATTCGACCATTGATGGGTTGAAGAAGGTAGAAGCCGGGTCACTGCAGGAGTGGCTCGGGAGCGTCCCGGAGTTGGCGGAGCAGGTAGCAGAGCTTTTAGTGGCCGATGAAACCGGAACGGCACGGGTGGCGGCACTGCGGGAAATCAGTTCACCGGCCGAGATGCTGGCTGCGTTGCTTGACTGCATGGCTCGCGGCAAGGCCAGGCAGCTGATGATCCGCAGCGAAGAGACGTTCCAGTGGACGCTGCAGCACGTCGGTTATGACCGGCTGCGCATGGGCGGCACGTCGGGGAACATGGCCAATGCCCTCGCCCCGCTGGGCTATCCCAGGGTCGTGGTCTATGCCCACCCACTCTCGACGAAGCTGGCGGAGCTTTTCGTGGACAGGCCCAACCTCTCCGTGTTGGCAGGCGGAGAGCTCGTCTCACCGAGGGTCGCAGCGGTACGCCAGTCCAGCACCGAGATCAAAGCCTTGCACTGGGTGTTCGAGTTTGAACGCGACCAGCCTTTCTCGTATCCCCGGTTGAAGAACGGGGTGCTCCACTGGGAGGAGAGCCGGACACCGCGCGCCAACCGGTTCATCGCGGCCTGGAATCCGGAGAATAACCAGTTGCGGGTGCATCCCGACTTCGTTACCAGCCTATTGGAGGTTGGCAGCGGGTTCACTCATTTCATCATCTCGGGTTTTCACATCCTGTCCGAGACCTACCCCGATGGGAGCACCTACCGGGAGTGTTTGCAGGGAGTGGCATCGTTCCTGGAAAGAGTGCGGAGCCGCTATCCGCACCTGCTGCTTCACTATGAGTTTGCCTCCATCGCCAGCCCGTTGATCCGGCGCGGCGTGGTCGAGGAGATTCTCCCGCGGGTGGACAGCCTGGGTCTCAACGAGGTAGAGTTGATCGCTATCCTACGCGACCTCGGTGAGGAGCAACTGGCTGCCGGACTGGAAGCAGCGGACGCCGCGGCCGGGCGGGCAGCGGCTGCCGGGGAGGTGGCAACACCGCCCTTGGAGATCCTCCTGCCGGGTCTGGTACGGGTGGCGGAAGCTGGCCGGCTCAGGAGAGTACATCTCCACAACCTTGGTTACTACCTTTGCCTGGTCAGACCCGGTCGGGGACAGCCAGACGGGGGCAATTGGCAGGAAGCGATGAAGGAGGCCCGCTCCGGATTGCTCTTTGCTGCGGCTCTGGCTGCCGTGCGGGCGGCGCAGGGTGATCTGACCGATCCCGGTCAGGCGCAGGATGCTTTGGAGGTGCCTCTGTCGCAGGTAGGGCTGCGGGGTGTCGAGCGCATCGCCCAGCTGGCTGCCGAAGGCGCAGTCCGGCCGGACGGTGCGGAGACGCCCGGGGTCTTTTCCTTCCAGGGCTGGCAGGGGGTATTGGTCCCGACCCGCGTCGTGCCCCGGCCGCTGTTTACCGTCGGGCTGGGCGACGTCATCTCGGCGACCGCCTTTTTGACCGGAGCCCGCCAGCGCTGAAGGACGGTCTTTTGCTATCGTGACGCCGGCGGACGGCATGTCATGGTGTTCAGGCCGTCCCGGCGTCACCGTTTTCGCACTTCCCACCCGTGACGCAATCGTGCCCAGCAACTGTAGACTGGCAACTTCTTTTGGCGCGCAAAAAAAGTGCGAACGATTCCAGCCATCGGCAGGAATCCCAAAACCGCGGAAGAACTCTTCTGTGGAAACTTAGTTCGATCCGTGACCGAACATACTTGCTCGCGTAAAACTGTTGCCAGCGTACAGGTTTGTGCGTGTAACCCCTCGCTGGCTGGGGAAAGGAGACCGGGAATGCAGACGGGTGACCGGCAACTGATAAAAGAGCTGAACGTCACCGCAGTGATCACCAGCATCCGGGAGCACGAACCGATCTCCCGGGTGGATATCGCCCAGCTGACCGGTCTCAGCAAAGCAACGGTCACTACTATTACCCAGATGTTGCTGCGCGCAGGTCTCATCCTGGAAACTGGCAGCGGTGACTCACGGGGCGGACGCCGTCCCACTCTCCTGCGCCTCAACCCTACCGCTCGTTTGGCCGTGGGGGTCAAAATCGCGCCAGCACATATCACCGCCGCCCTCACGTCCCTGCAAGGGCAGATCCTCGAGAGGACATCGGTGGATCTTCCGGAAGAACCCCCGGCCATTGTGGAGGCGGTGGAAGCGTCGGTCCGGGACGTCGTTCGTCGGGCCGGCTTCACGCTCTCCCCAACCCGTCTTTTGGGGGTGGGGGTCGGACTCCCTGGAATAGTCGATCCGAACACTGGTTCATCGATCTCATCCTACTTCCTTCGTTGGCAAGACGTACCCATCAAACAACTGCTGGAAACTCGTCTCGGGCTTCCCGTCTACCCGGAGAACGACGCCAACTGCTTTGCCTTGGGGGAGTACTGGTACGGTGCGGGCAGAGGAGCTTCTTCTCTGCTGGCGATGACGGTAGGGGTCGGTATTGGCGCGGGCCTGATCCTCGATGGTCACATCTTTCGGGGATCGCTCTATGGAGCCGGTGAAGTCGGGCACATCATCGTCCAGCGAGATGGACCGCTCTGTGCCTGTGGCCGTTTTGGGTGCCTGGAGGCGCTGGCGGCGGATGCAGCCATGGTACAGCGCGCAAGGCAGCTGAAGGCCGATTGGAGGGCGTACCAGGGTGGCCGCCCTGAGGTAGTTGCGGCGGCGCAAGCAGGTGATGTTGCCGCGCGACAGGCGCTGGCCGAAGCGGGTGAGTGGGTAGGTCTCGGTCTTGCAAACCTGGTCAACACGGTGAGTTCTGATTTCATCGTCGTGGGCGGTGAGGCGGTTTCGCAGGCCGGGGAGATGCTGTTGCAGCCGATTCGTGCCGCTCTGCAGAGATATGTGTTTTCGCCGCTGGCCGGCCGTGTGCGGGTGGAGGCCGCCAGGCTCGGTGATGAGGTCTGGCTGATCGGGGCAACGGTCCTGGCGCTGCAACGCTTTTTCCATGCCCCGCTCGAAACCACTGTTGCTCGTTGAAAGGGGGTATCACAGCGCATCTTCGGCCGTGGGCTTGTGTCCTGTAGCAGCTGTAGGGCTATGTTGGCGGCTGGATTGACGCTACGTCGGGCGAATCCCGGAGGGAGGAACTGGAAATGAACTCTTTGTTGACGAATCGGGTGCGTAAGCAGGCGGTAGCATCCGCTTGGGCGGTTTTGGGCGGCTTGCTCTTGGGATCAGCGGTCTTGGTGAGTGCCGCTCCATCTCCTTTATTCGAAGCTGTCGATCCGGCAGGCGACGATAACGGTCCAGGAACTTATGTATACCCTACCAATCCGGTTTTTACCCCGGGGGCTTTCGACCTTCTCCAGTTGCAGGTAGTCGAGGCTGGCGAGAACGTCGAGTTGCGGATCAAACTGAACCAAAACATTGGCAACCCCTGGGGCGGTCCCAACGGTTTCAGCGTGCAGATGTTCCAGATCTACGTGGACACCGATCATCAGGAGTGGTCGGGTTTCGTGGACGGAATCCCCGGATCGAACGTGAATTTTGCCGAGGATGAGGCCTGGGATAAGGCCATCATCGTCGAAGGCGGTTGGGGTGATGAGGTAGAGAAGGCCGCCGAGAGCAACATGTTCGAGGATATGCGGCAGGCGGTGCTCATCAGCCACTCCGCCCGTGTCGAAGCAGATACGGTCATTGTGACCGTACCCAAGTCATTCCTTGGTGAACCGCAGCCCGGTTGGGGCTACCAAGTCCTCCTGCTGGGCCAGGAGGGCAGTACTACTGAGATGGACGGCATCAAGGTCCGCAGGGTTCTCAAAGATGTAAGTGAGTGGAAGTTTGGTGGCAGTGACGAGAGCGGTCTACACCCCAACGTGATCGATATGCTCGTTCCTGCCAATTCGGCCAGGACACAGGCAGAGATCTTGAAGGACTACGACATTGACAACGGCATGTATGCCGTCGTGCCGATGCTGTATTCCTGATATACGGCGCAGGGCAGGTGGTACGGGGCAGGTTGTCCCTGCCCCGTACTCTACCGTGTCGTTAGCATCCGCCGTCGACCCTTGTTGCAGTCGATGCTGGTTGGATCATGCAAGCGAGGAGGAGATGAATGATGTTCTGGCACGATACAGTGCTCGAGCGAAGAGGGTTGGCCTTTTCGCTTGCAGCTGTATTGATGACCGTTGCAGGCTCGTTTGGGGCCGTCCAGCTGGTTGCTCGGGCCGCCGGGGAAGCCGCCGCCGAAGAAGCTGCTGAAGCTGCGGCTGAAGGCGATACGATGCCCCTGCTCGAGATCGCAGAGCAGTCCTCCCCCTTCGTCTATCTCGACCTGCGCCCCTTCTTCAACAACGACGCCATCTCCTGGGATCATGACCCGTTGGATGGAGACATCAACTTTGCCTGGACCACCCTGCCCGCCGAGTTCCTTCCCGATTCACTCAGTGTCATCACCATACGCGCCTCGAGCTTTCTGTTTCCGCCCAAAGAAGACGGCCTCAACAACGCGCTGATTTTGGCCGGACAGTCGTTTGGGGTTCCCGTTGACCAGTATGGCGAACTCCAATTGCTGGTCACTGCTGTTTCCGGGCTGCATACGGACGAGGTGACCTTCCGCTTCAGCGACGGCAGCCAATGGACCGGCAAGTTCAACGTACGCGATTTCGGCCCTGCGGGCGGAACAGGCCAGTTTGGCAACCTCACTGTGCCCCATCGTCACGGTCCCCAAGGAGACCAGACACCGGCGGCCAAGATCTGGGTAGCAGTCATCCGTCTACCGCAAGAGTTTTCTGCCAAGGAACTGGTTGGCATCACTTTGCCTGCCAATGACCGTCTGCGGCTCTTTGCCCTTACCCTCAGGCAAAAATAAACGGGAAGAGGAGATGATACTGTGTCGCAGCTGAGTTCTTTGCGCAGGATTACCAAGGTGCGGGTCTACCCATCGGTCGTCTTGTCACTTGTACTCGGCGTTCTTGTACTGCCCTTGAGCTTCAGCGGTGTAGGACTGGCGAAGACCACGATCACCTTCTGGACCGACTGGGGTGGCGACGGTCTGGCCGCCCTCGAGTCGATCGCCACCAACTTCAACAAGAGCCAGAGCGCCATCGAAGTCAAGATCACCACTACCGGCGACCTCAACACGAAACTGCTTACGGCCATTGCCGGGAATGCCGCTCCGGACCTCGTCCTGCTCGACCGCTACCGGACGGGTGAGATGGCGGCCCGGAAAGCGCTGACGCCACTCGACTCCTACCTGGCGCGCAAGGACACCACCATCAAGCCGGACGATTTCTTCCGAGCGGCCTGGAATGAGACCATCTACGAGGGTACCGTATACAGCGTTCCTTTTTATGTCGACAACCGCGTGCTCTTCTACAACATCCCGCGCTTCGAAGAAGCGGGGCTGAACGCAGAACGGCCTCCCCAGGACTGGGATGACCTGGTCGAATACTCGCGCAAACTCACCTCCCGCGGTCCGGATGGCCGTCTGAAGACGGTCGGTTATGTTCCGATATGGCATGGAGTATCCCTCACCCACTACATGTGGCAGAACGGCACCGATGTTTTCAACGCCGAGCAGACCCGGGTGATCTTCGACCAGCAGCCGTCGGTGGAAGCGCTGGACTGGGTCGTTCGCTTCCTTGACATGTACGGTGGTGTCGCCGCTCTCAACGAGTTGAGCGGCCAGTTTGGCTCGGGCGCGAAGGATCCTCTGGTTACCGGTCAGGAAGCAATGAAGTCGGACGGTAACTGGATGTACGGGGATATGAAGAAGGCAGTTCCACAGTTCATTGAAAAAGACCTCGGGCTTGCACCGCTGCCCAAGGGGAGCCAGTATGCCACCATCGCCGGCGGGTTCTCGCTGGCGATCCCGGTGAACGCCAAGCAGAAGGATGCTGCCTGGAAGTTCCTGCAGTTTGCCGTCAGCAAGGAGAGCCAGCTGCTCTTCGCACAGCGGGCGGGTTCGATCCCGGCTCTGCTGGCTGCGGCCAAGGACCCGGCCATCATCGGCAACCGGTTCTGGCGGCCCTTCATCCTGTCCATGGAGTTTGCGCGTTATCGTCCGGTGCACCCGGCTTTCCCGGAGATCGAAGGCTTCATCTACCAGGCCGTAGACGAAGCGGTCAACCACCGGCTCTCCCCGCAGGCTGCACTGAAGCAGGCGGTCGAGAAGGCGCAACCCATCCTGGACCGCTATAACAAGCATTTCCGGCGCTAGTAGACGGTGCTGGTAGGCGAGGAGGACGTGTGTCGATGAACCTGGATCAGGGGGGGTTCCCCGCCATGTTGCTTGCGGAACGCATACCGGCAGCAGCATCCCTGACAGTCCTGACGATTATGCTGGCCTTGCTGGTTAGCCTGCTCTCCCTGGCCTTGGCGGTCCACCCGGCGCGGGCTGCCGGCGTATCCTGGCTGGCAGGGGTCACCTGGGACGTGGTGCCGACCAAGGGGTTCTTCGTGCCGGGAGAGAAGGCGACCTGGAAGCTCTCGCTTACCTTACCGGCGGCAACGCTGGCGAGATTGGAAGGGAGCAAGGCGCTTCCGGAGCTGACCGCCGAGTTTCGTCTGTATGAGCTCACGCAGCCCTTGGCGCAAGTTTCCGGTCCGATCGTAGTCAACCCGCAGATGGCAGAACGCAGTCGTGATGGGAGAACTGTGACCTGGAGCTGGAAGTTCTCCTGGCCAACCCCGGCGGATCGGCCGGTAGCGGTGGGGGTGGACTGGGCAGTTCGGACCGCTGGCGGCGAGCAGGTGGCAGACGGTAGTTCGGCCTTCGACACGGCCTGGCGGTGGGTGGACATCCCCAGGTACGGCTTCCTGTCGGATTTTGACCCGAGCCGGGGCCGGCTGAGTCCCATCAGCGACCTGCTGCCCTACCATATCACCGGCCTGCAGTTCTACGATTGGATGTATCGTCATCAGCAGTACCTGCCGCCGGCACCGGTATTCATGGACCCGCTGGGGCGGCGTCTTTCGCTGAAGGTGGTCGAGAGCCGGATTCAGGATGCCCATAAGGCCGGGATGGCCGCCATGGCCTACACCGCCATTTATGCTGCCTCTCCCGACTTCTATCAGCAGCATCCCGATTGGGCTCTGTACAAGGGTCCTTTCACGCCCTGGGCCTTTGGCGACGATTTCCTGTACATTATGAACCCGGCCCGCACCAGCCCGTGGCACGACTGGATCATCGATCAGTACAAGCAGGTAGTTGCCTGGGGCTTCGACGGTATTCATGCCGACCAGTACGGGGATCCCAAGAACGGGTTTGCCACGGAGCTAGCAGAGGCGACGTCCTTCATCGACCTGGGTCCGGTCATTCGGGATTTGTTGACCGATGCCAAGGAAGCCCTGACCGGTCTGGATGTTTCCGGCCGTGATCCAGGCACGGGCGGTGAACCGGCCCTCATCTTCAACGCTGTCAACGACTGGCCCACGCCGCAAGTGGCCGCCTCCAGGGTCGATGCACTCTACGTCGAGGTCTGGCCACCGAACGACACCTATGCCGACGTCAACCGCATCGTGACCGAGGGGTTGCGCCTGGGTAAAGGAAGGCCGCAGATCATTGCCGCCTATCTTGATCCCGCCAATGTGTCCGGAGTGTTACTGCTCGATGCGGTCATCTTCGCCAGCGGTGGCTACCACATCGAGCTTGGCGAGTTCAACCGGATGCTGGCCGACCCCTATTTCCCCAAGCATCAGCCGGTCAGGGAAGATCTGACTGATGCTCTGCGCCGCTACTACGACTTCATCGTCCGTTACCGGACCCTTCTCTATGGTGAGCCGCCCGCCATATGCACGGGCATGGAGGGCGGCACGCAATCGCAGCCGGCTGTTCGTTCAACCGCTAAACCTGCAACCGGGACGGATGGGACGGCCGGAGGCTTCCCCGGGCGGGTGAAGGTACTGGCCGAAGGCGTACGGGT
>JBLNBY010000346.1:0-8106 GCA_050260295.1 Bacteroidota bacterium | reverse complement strand
CGGTCCAGAACCTCGAAGCGCTCGAACAAATCCCTGCGTATGTAGATGACATACTCCTTGAGATCCACCGGATAGGGATTGGGAGCAAGCCAGCTCAAGGTAATTCCCTCCGGACCCGGTGTCGCGGTCAAACCAGTTGGAGGATCCGGACACGGATCAAGGGTGCCGCCCACAGACACCTGCCCTGTCTGCACCGTCCACCTTACCAGGGTGGTTTTGCCCGGCTCGATGTCCACTCGCTGCCAGGGACTGGCGTAGAGGAGCGAGCCGGTCATGGTGGTGGCAGTGTAGAGCTCGACGCTCAAGTCATAGGTACCGGTGGGGACACGCCACGCTCCCCGCCACTGCCCCGTCTCCGGGTCAGGTAAGATCTTTTCGGTAGATGATGACCCGAACGCCGCAGGATAGGTACGAACCACACACATGACTACGTCGTCAGCCTGAACCACCCCGGTAAGATCAATCTCGACGCTCAGCTCACCTTTTTCCGGCTTCAATATCACCTCCACCACGTTGACCTTGTCCGGCTCGACCAGCACATCGGTCTGGCCGGACAGCAGGATACGACCTGTGGTCGCCTCCACCGCTTGCACCAGCAGATGCCACCGGCCGGCGTAAACTGCTGAAAAGAGAGTGCTCCAACCTTCTGACCCTGACGCCATCGGCTGTTGCATCCAGAGGGCATCCTTGGTCAGAGTGGCATAGAGATTCAATCCGGTGGTGTCCAGTTGCATCGGTTCCGCTGCCGCCACGAAGACCCGCACTTGTCCGGTCGATCCCTGCCGGGCAATGCCGCCACAGCCGGCAGCCATGGTCAGCAGTAACACACCTGTGAGTACCGTCTTCGCTCTAAGGACGAACAGATGCAACCGCGACAGGAGCTGAAACCGCGCGGCCATCCAGGCTTTTATCAATTTCTGTACCAAGTTGCGTTTCCTCCTCCCCAAAAAGTTCGAAAGAATGGCAGGGCTTCGATAAGATCCCGGCGTGGTTGCGATGACGGCTTCAGTTGGATAGTACGCCCAACACGACGCGATCCGTGTCGAAACGTGACACTGGAATGTAAAGGGCGCGAAAAAAAGAGGGCTGTTTGGTCAGCCCTCTGTAAGTCACAACCTTGACCAGATATTGGGGACCTACCCGAACGAATCCGGTTTCCTGCTCACGTCCCCAGGGAGAAGGTCTGCAAGTAGCGTTCCTGTTCAGCCGTGAGTCTATCAATGGCTATACCCATCGCCGCTAGCTTGCGGCGGGCAACTTCATGGTCGATCTCTTCCGGTACTTTGTAAACGCCAACCGCCAGTCCCGGATCAGGATCACCGGCCAGCCAGGCGGCCACCAGCGCCTGGTTGGCGAAGCTCATGTCCATCACGGCTGCCGGGTGCCCCTCGGCAGCGCTCAGATTGACGAGGCGGCCTTCCGCCAGAACCCGGATTCGCCGGCCATCCGCCAGTTGAAACTCCTCAACGTTCTCCCTCACCAGGCGGCGGGCCACTGCCCGTTCCGCCAGAGCTTCCAGGTTTATCTCCACGTTGAAGTGGCCGGAGTTGGCCAGGACCGCGCCGTCCTTCATTACCGCAAAGTGGTCCGCATCCAGAGCATGAAGGTTCCCCGTTACGGTGACGAATATGTCGCCAATCCGAGCCGCCTCCCGCAGGGGCATGACCCTGTATCCGTCCATCACTGCTTCCAGCGCCCGTACCGGGTTGATCTCGCACACGACCACGTTGGCTCCCATGCCCGCGGCCCGGCTGGCCACCCCGCGTCCACACCAACCATAGCCGACAACTACGAAAGTGGTACCAGCCAGCAGGTAGTTTGTCGCCCGCAAGATCCCGTCGATGGTCGACTGCCCGGTACCATACCGGTTATCGAACATATGTTTGGTATCTGCATCGTTCACCGCTACCACCGGGTAGGCCAGCTCACCGGCGGCCGCCATCGCCCGCAGCCGGATAACCCCGGTGGTCGTCTCCTCGGCACCACCCCGGACGCCTGGCAGCAGAGCACGTCTTTCGGTATGGAGCACGTTGACCAGATCCGCACCATCATCCAGGGTAATATGGGGCTCGAGATCGAGGACACTGTTGATGTGGCGGTAGTAGGTCTCCTTGTCTTCTCCCCGGATGGCATAGGTGGGAATACCGTATACCTCGTTGAGAGCGGCAGCCACGTCATCCTGGGTGCTGAGCGGGTTGGAAGCGGTTAGAGCCACCGTTGCCCCTCCGGCCACGAGTGCCCGCATCAGGTTGGCAGTCTCGGTGGTAACATGCAGGCAGGCGGCAATCCGCACCCCCGCCAGCGGCTTGTGCGCGGCTGCCTCCCACTCACGTCTGATGGCGGCCAATACTGGCATCTGCGTGTCGGCCCACTCGATACGCAGGCGTCCTGCTTCTGCCAGACCGCGATCCCGACAAACTCCCAACACGCCCGAACCTTCCTCTGTCACCACCGATGCGCTCCTCCTCGTTCGCTGGTTCGTTCCAATCCACCCGCCCCACACCCGGAAGAACTGTCCTGATATCGCCAACAGCTTGCTCACACCGGCAAACGCCGCCCTAGTGAACTGCCGCCTCTTCCCGCAGTAAAGCCGCCCTGTCCACTCTCTCCCAGGGAAGATCCAGCTCCGGCCGGCCAAAATGCCCGTACGCAGCCACCTGCTTGTATATAGGCCGCTTCAGTCGTAGATCCCTGATGATCGCCGCCGGCCGCAAATCGAAATGCCGCCGCACCAGTCGCTCGAGCTCCACATCAGGTACCAGGCCCGTCCCAAAGGCATCGACGCGAACCGACACCGGGTGAGCCACCCCGATGGCATAGGCGAGCTGCACCTCGCACCGGCGGGCCAGACCTGCGGCCACGATGTTCTTGGCCACGTACCGGGCGGCATACGTCGCAGAACGGTCCACTTTGCTCGGGTCCTTGCCGCTGAAGGCGCCACCCCCGTGCCGCGCCATGCCTCCATAAGTATCCACGATTATCTTCCGCCCGGTCAGGCCCGTATCCCCTGCCGGTCCCCCCAGCACGAAACGGCCCGTTGGGTTTATATAGTAGCGGGTTTTCTCATCCAGCAACTTCGCCGGGACTATTGGCCTGATCACCTGGGCGACAATGTCTTCTTCCAAGGTCTTGAGGGCGACATCCGGATGGTGCTGTGCAGAGACCACCACCGTATCCACCCTCACCGGCCGTCCTTCCTCATACTCGACCGTCACCTGAGTCTTACCGTCGGGACGCAGGTAGGGCAACACCTGCGTCTTGCGCACGTCAGCCAACCGTTTCGCCAGACGGTGGGCAAGGGTAATGGGCAGCGGCATCAATTCGGGAGTCTCATCGGTGGCAAAACCAAACATCATGCCTTGGTCGCCGGCCCCCTGCCGGTCGAGCTCCTCGTCCGGACCGGCCTTGCCCTCCCGCAGCTCCCATGCGGTCAGAACCCCCTGGGCGATGTCGGATGATTGTTCTTTGATGGAAGTAACCACCCCGCAGGTGTCGGCATCAAAGCCGAACTTGGCCCGCGTATAGCCGATTTCCCTGATAGTCTCCCGAGCGATCTGGGGGATGTCGACATAACAGGAGGTCGTGATCTCCCCCATCACGAGGACCAGGCCGGTCGTGACAGCCGCCTCACAGGCGACCCTCGCGTCCGGATCTTTTTCCAGGATAGCATCGAGTACCGCGTCGGAGATCTGGTCACAAACCTTGTCGGGATGCCCTTCCGTGACCGATTCCGACGTAAAGAGCGAACGGCCGGCGTCGAACTCCTTAACCAACCGAAGGCCTCCTCCCGCCGCTGATGAACGAAGACGCCCCCGCGAGTGGCGGCGGAAGCGTCTGGTGGTAGAGCCGCGGACACCCAACTCAACGGTTGTCCATCGCCCGATGCTAACATACGGCCCGGTTGGTGTCAATGCTTCCCAAGAACCGTCCAGGCCGGTTCGCCAGCCGGTTCATACCAACCGGAGCAGGCCCAGCAGTACCAGGATCGCCGCGGGAACGAATTCGGAGATCCCAAGTTCTGGTGAAGACCGGCTGCGGCGCTGGATAAACCGGGCCCAGGTCATGCCCAGTTGAAGTGCAAGCCCGTTGGCCAGGGCTACCAGGAGCGCCGCCACCCACCAGCCGGACGGATGGCCCAGGGCCGAGGCCAGGCCCACACCCAGAGAGTCGAGCGCCAGCGCCGTACCGATGACCAGAGCCTCAACCCCACTGATAGTTCCCGAGTGGTCGAGGTCGGACTCCTCCGGGTGTCGCAGCACTCGTACCGGCAATCCCAGATCTCCCAGGTTCGCATGCTGCCGCGCCTGCCGGGGTGCAGACCGCCGGGGGGCGATTGCCACCCAGACCCCGGTCGCAATCAGCAACAATCCCCCGAGCCACCGGCTGGCGGCAGTTCCCAAAACACCGGCTGCCAGCCCGCCCATTCCCAGCGCCATACCAAAGAGCAGCCCGCAGGTAAGGCTGATGAGTGCCAGTGACAAGGCCGGAAGCCTGATCCCCCGCAATCCATACGCTACTCCCACGGCCAGGGCGTCCAGACTCAGGACTGCTGCCAGCACCATCCATTCTCCCCACGCCCAGTTCATGCTCTCCCCCCGTGTGCTCAGGTCTTTCGGGCCTATGCTATGGGGAAGGATAGCAAAGGGTGTATGCTTTACCCCCATCGGCATGCCCTTGGGGCGCTTTTCAACTGTTTCCTGGAATGTTTTTTCCAAATTGCCTCAGTCTGAGAACAACGCGGGTCTGGCCCAGTTTTCCTTCTGGTACTGTACGATAAGGGTGAAAAACCATGCCCAGCGCAGCCGTACCCCCGCACCGGCCCGGCAAATGCGTCACACAGGTCATGCATTGCCATTGACAACGTGTCTTTGGGCAGGAAAGGAGAGAGACAACCGGACATGGAGAGTCAGCCACAGCGCCTGCCGCCGCCGGCAAACCCTTGCCACGCGGTCATAGTGTTGAACGGTGCGCCGCCTCCCACCGGCTTGCTGCGCAAACTGATTGCGCCCCCCACCCCCGTGGTGCTCATCGCCGCCGACGGCGGGGCGGCCGCCTGCCTCGAGGCCGGGTTGCTGCCCCACCACGTGATCGGCGATCTCGACTCTCTGACCGTACTCCATCTCAGGCAACTCGAAACGCATCAGGTGACACTCCACCGCTACCTGCGGGACAAAGACGCCACCGACGGTGAACTCGCTCTCCGGCTCGCCGCCGGCCTGGGTGCCACCCGCCTTTGCTTCACAGGAACCCACGGCGGGCGTACCAGCCAGGTTCTCGGTAACCTGGGGTTATTGCGGCTCGCTCATCAGGTAGGTATACCGGCAACCCTACGGGACCTGGGAGAAGAGACACAGTTGGTCGTCGGCCGGGGGAGTCTGGACATCACGGGTCAGCCGGGCGATCTGCTGTCGCTCGTGCCGCTTTGTGACTGCCGCGGCGTAAGTCTGAATGGAGTTCGCTGGCAGCTGGGGAATGCCTCGCTGCCGGCCGGCACCTCCCGGGGCATCAGCAACGAACTGACGTCCGCCCGCGCGCACCTCGAGCTGGTGGAGGGGGCACTGATCGTGGTCCGGGAATGGCAGGAAAAGCTCGGTTGAACAAGGACCAGCCAACAGATGAAACATGAACGGTCAACGGGCCAGTACAACACTCAAATCCACCCGCGGCGACGCATGCGAATGTAGATCCAGCCCCCCACTCCCGCCATCGCCAGGAGGACGGCTGGATAGCCGAAGCGCGACTCGAGTTCCGGCATGAAGCGGAAATTCATACCATAAATGCCGGTTATCACGGTGAGGGGCATGAGCATCGTGGCCACCCCTGTCAGCCTTTCCATGGTTTGGTTCATGTCGGTGGAGATTTCGGCCAGCCACAGATTTTGCCAGGAGAGACCGAGCTCCAGCAAAGAGTTGAGCCGCTCCCTTTCGCTCTCGAACATCTCTTCCGCCCGCTGCAGGTGGTCGATGAGGTCACGAAAGTAGGGGATGGCGGCGTCCGAGAGTAGTCCCCCTTGCTGGTTCATGAGGCCTTCTACCAGATCCCGCTGGTGGGCCATGCGCCGCCGAAGCTGCATGAGAGCACGGCGGGAACGAGTGATACGGGCAAACAGATGCCGCGTATCGGCGTAACCGGCGTCGATCCGGCGCCGTCCCCGCGCATGGCCGCGATGATCACCACGATCATCATGGTCACCACAGCCACCATGGCCACCATGGCAGCCATCCTGCCAACCGTTCAATCGAAAGTAGGACTCCAATTTGTTTTCGAGCGCATCGACCTTTTCCGCCCAGGCGTCGGCGAGCGGCAGGTAACCGTCGATGACGGCGTCGAGCACGGTATGGAGAAGAAAGTCGATCCCACGGCCCAGGATGGTTTCCGGGTGTGCCCTGATGCGGCGCTGTGCCTCTTCTAGGGGCGGAAGCATTTCGTCATGAATGGCGATGAGGTAATTCGGCCCCACGTACAGGTGGATCTCGGGCGTGAGCACCCGGTGGCGGTCGAAGTCATAGCCCAGCGCGTGAAACACGACGAAGTGATACCCGGTATACTCCTCGAGCTTGGGTACCGGAGTGTAGTGCTGGACATCTTCGAGAGTCAGGTGGTGAAAGCCGAGCCCCAGCAGGAATTGATGTTCCTCGTCTCCCGGCCCGGTGATGTCGCACCAGACCCGGCTCTTGCCCGAACGCACGGCCTCAGCTACCGCCTGCGGCCCCTCCGCGGTCCGCAAACCTTCCCCCTCGTCCCAGACCAGTGCCTGCATCCCTGCTCTCCCCCACTTCCGTCTCCCCCGGCTTTCCGAAACCCCACGACTACTGTAAACTGATCCGGGAGCACGTGAATGCCCATCAGAACCCCGACTCCCGACCAGTCACCGGCAAGGAGGATTCCCTTGTTCCGCGTTACGACCAAGAACCACACCGTACGTGGACAAACTCAGGCCTACACAGTCATCGAACATCCGGGGGCGGTCACGATCGTCCCGGAACGGGATGGCCGCTTTGCTCTGATCAGGCAGTTCCGAACCGCCATCGACAGACAGATTCTCGAATTCCCCGCCGGCACCCTCGAGCCCCCCGAGGCTCCGCTGGCGTGCGCCCAGCGTGAACTGGGAGAGGAGATGGGCCTCGCCAGTAACCAGTGGAAGGAGCTCGGCTCGTTCTTCCTCGCACCCGGATACTCTTCGGAATTCATGTACATCTTCCTGGCCCGTAACGTCTACGAAACCCGGGAGGGAACGTCGTTCGACCCCGGTGAGGAGATCACCCCTGCCGGCTGGTTCACACTGGCGGAATTGCAGGCCGCCGTACGGCAGGGAGTCATCCTCGACGCCAAAACCTTGGCCGCCATCGGCTACCTCACCTGGCAGGCCGGAGAATGGGGGCTATAGCCACCCCTAACCCCACAGGCGGACGGCCAGTTCTCCGAGGCCGGCAACCACCAGGTCAGGACGCCAGTCTACCGGAAGCTTTTCACCTGCGGCCACCTCGGCTGCGGTGGTGACTCCGGTCAGGACGAGACAGGCGGGAAACCCATGACGGCGGGCGAAGGCGATGTCGGTGTCCAGGCGGTCGCCGATGACCAGGATCCTGGACCGCATCGCCCCCGGATACTCTACCTCGCCCGGCTCCGTGCCATGACCCGGCCCAGCCTGCCCAGAGCCGGAAGACAGATGATCCAGCCCCAGCCGTTCCAGTGCGGCATCCAGCAGCGGGCGGCCGGGCTTGCCCATCAACAGCGGCTTTTGGTCGGTGCAAGCCTCGACGGCAGCCAGGATCGATCCACAGCCCGGACCGATCCCCTCAGCATAAGGGAAGGTCTTGTCCGGGTTGGTACCAATGAAGACCGCCCCCTGGCGGATCCAGTAACAGGCGGTGCGCAGCTTGCTGTAATCAAAACGGGTGTCGAGGCCGACGACGGCCACGTCGATGGCCGGTGCCCCCGGCTGCGCCGACGGCAGGCTGTGCCGCTCCGCCCAGGCCACATCAGCGGTAATGACCTGCACGCCGGCGGCAGCCAGTGTCTGGTGCAGGCCCGCCTCACCGATGACCAGCGCCCTTACCGGCCGCCCAAGCTCCCGGGCCAGGTTTCCCGCCAGATAACGGGCGG
>JBLNBY010000345.1:0-4207 GCA_050260295.1 Bacteroidota bacterium | reverse complement strand
GTCAGCTTCCAGAGGAGGCGCTCCACCAGCGGGAGTTGCACGATAACCTCGAGAGGGCTCTGAATGAACTGTCCCAGGCTCACCGGGCCACCATACTCCTCCACGATCTTTTCGGCTTTCGCTACGAAGAGATAGCCGACATCATGCATTGCCCGGTCGGAACCGTGAAATCCCGCCTTTTCTACGCACGTTCCCGCATCAGACAAATGCTGGAACGCACCTTGCCAGCGAAGGAATGGATGGGATGATCATGAGGCGCTGTATCGATCCGGTTGATCTGTCTGCCTGGGTGGATGGCGAAATCACACTGCGGCGCAGCCGGGCGATCCAGCAGCATGTAGAGGGGTGCCCCCGCTGCGCGGCGGAAGTAGCGGCTCTGCGTAAGGTCCGGCAGACGATGGGCCTGTTGGCCGAAGCCGAATCTGGCGACAGCCCGAGATCGTCAGCCATGCAGCAGGTACGTCAGCGGCGTCCGGACCGTCGGGGCTACGCGGAGTCACAGCGCCTGCTCAGGCGTTTGCGGGCCGAGTTGACCAAGGAACAGGCGCGGGTGGTCTGGGGACGCGGGGCACGGTACTCCCCGTGGTACGGTGCATTGCCCAGGGTCCGAATGCGTTGGGGTTGGGGATGGCAGGGTGCTGCTCTGGCCCTGCTTTTGACCACCGGCGTGGTTGGGATAGCGCGGCTGCCCGGACTTCTCGCTCCACCCTCCTTGCCCTCCCGTCCTGCAATGACCGGCAATGTCCCAAACTCGCCGGTAAGTTCCGCGGCAGCCCGTCTTTCGACGGATGTGAGCGAGAGCTACGAGGGTGATGGTGGCGCAGATAACGGCAGACGCGACTCGAGCCGGCAGCCGTATGCATCGGGTGGGGTTAGTCTGGTGACCGGTGGTGAAGGGCAACCAGCGACGCCGGGTCTGGTTTTGTGGGCTGACCAGACTGGCGGGGAAAGCGCTCCTGCCAGCGTGGCGGCGGTGACCTGGCTGCAGCCCGAGCGCACGGCGTCGACGGACTACGCTGGGCGGCGGACGACGGTCCCAATCGCAGTAGCGCCCAGCCAGTCTGCGTCAGAAATCGTGTATGGGGCTACAGACAACGGTGACACAGCGTTGCCGGCCGGGGTTGGGGTAACCCTGGCCAGCACCGCAACGGCGAGCGCCGCAGCAGCTGCAGCGGCCGGCGCGGCAGCTGCCGCCTCGGTGGGCACGACGGCCCAGGCCTGGGCCGATGCGACGGCCAACTCCGTGCAGCCCGGCCCTGCGGGACGAACGCTGAACAAAGGAGATGGGGAAAAGGCAGCGACTGGAGTGCGCCCCGTCGTCGCTGCCACGACCGGTATGGCGGTAAAGCCGGCAGCCGTGGCTGCCTCTGCAACCGGGAATGGGCAAACGGCGGGCAAGACGCCGGGTAAGGAGACGCGCCTGGATACCGATGACCAGTCCGGCTCTGAGTATCAGAAGGAACACGAGAGGTTTGCCGCCACCGTCTGGTCTGACTCTGCCGATTACCCGGAAGAGGCTCTGATCAGGCGGGTTCTACTGGCAGCGCCGGCTCCATAGGGGGTGAGGGCCGGTGTCGGACTGGCTCTGGCTGCGGTCTGTTGGGAGGACTTCGACCCTTGTCGGTCTTGCCTGTTTTGCAACCTTTGTTTGCCTGGCGTTCCTGCTGGCTGCAACACCGGCCGTGCGGGCGGACGACCAGGCGGCACGCCTGTTGGCCCAGGCTTTGGGGGCTGAATTCAACCTCCCTGTGAGTTACGGAGAGTCCACGGTACAGTTTCTGTCCGGCCGTTCACAGGTTACCTATCGTAGTGTGTGGCAACTGCCACCGCTATACCGCATCGAGCAGGAATCACCAAACTCTCTCCTGACCGTACTTGAGACCCCCCAGGGCACGTCGGCATGGCTGGATGAGTCTGACTACCTGTTTCGTAGCGCTGCCGGAGGAATACAGCTACGCCTGCGCCTGCTGGAGCTGGGAGGTGCGCCCATTCCCTATGTTCTACTCAGCGAAGTCCTGTCGACCACGGCAGCTTCCACCCTTACTATCCGCTCGGTAACGATGGGCACGCGCGCCGTGACCGTTGTCACCGCCGGGCGCGGGGACGGGCGGCTGGAATTCTGGATAGACCAGGAGAACCACTTTACCTGGAAGATAGTTCAGTATGATCGGGACGGTGAATTGCTGCTTCTCATCCTGAGATCCGGTACCAGCTTTCCCCCAAAGGGAACGCCCAGCCTGCAGGTGCCCGCCATGGTCGTAAACCGCAAGGTTCTGCAATCGCTGGACGAATGGCGCCGGGTCGCCTTGGCGGAACAACTCTATCGGGAGCTCGGATCAGGAGGTGCCCTGGTCCCCTGGGTACTGCTGCCGCCGCTGCGCTGGATAGCCGCCGAGACCGTGGGTGACTCCGAACCGCCTCTGGTCATCCTAAGGATCATGACGTCTGCGGGGGTGGTCTCGCTCTACGTGCAGCGGGATAAAGCCGAAACCCAAGGGGGGCCGGCCAGCAGCTCGTGGGGGCGGACGGCAACGCCGGGGACGACGTCGGGCTCGGGGTGGAGTTGGCCGCTGGGTTCATCGTCCTGGCTTTTGCCAGTGACGAACCCGTTCGTGTTGCCGAATGACTCGGATCGTATACTGACCGGCCCACTCTTTCAGACCGAGATCAGCGGCTTTCGTGTGGTCGCGGCCGGCTCGGTCGACGAATCGCTATTCCAGCAGATCGTGCGCAGCCTCCGGCCTCTCACGGCGGAGTTGGTCAGCGGGTCGCGGCGCTGATGGCAGGGCATCGTCAGGTGCCGTCATCCGTGGGACAAATTGATAGCATGCGGGACGGCAAAAATCCCGCGTCCTACCCGTGTGAATTGCGACCTGCCTCCATTGGCTTCCTCATTCCCGAAGATATTAACCGGAAGTAACGGTTTGTTAAACCTGCGTAAAATCAGCATCCGGGCCGTTGCCTGGCGAGGGCGGGTGCACTAGACTGTAGGCGGGACGAAAAACGACTGGCCGGGACGAATATAGTCCCGGTACTATGAAGTCCCAAGGGGGCACCACCTATGGTGGTCTGCAAAGATTGCGGCACTCGTAACGTCGGTACTGTCTATTGCCGTCACTGCGGTGCATCGCTCTATGTCAAGCGCCAGCCACGGCCTGACCGGGTAACCCGTCTGCTGGTCCGTCTCTTCAGCCGGGCAAACTGACCCGGCTGGGCGGCCAGCGCTTGGTGGCCGGCCGGCGCGCCAAAAATATCCGGGTCCAGGGTAGGCTCTCTTGCCCTGTTTCCGGTAAAATAGCGGCGGGAACCTGCGGCAGCCCGATCTGATAGCAGCAGGCAGTTCACTGCAGGTTAAGGGAGTGACTCATTGACGATGGATGTTCTCCAGGAGTTGGTTACCAAGGCCGACACCAAGCTAGTGCTGTTGGTGATGGATGGCTTGGGCGGACTGCCCCATCCCGAGACTGGGAAGACGGAGCTGGAAACCGCCCGGACGCCCAACCTGGACCGCTTGGCCAAGATCTCTTCCATTGGGTTGCACACACCGGTGGCAACTGGTATTACGCCGGGAAGCGGTCCGGGACACCTGGGTCTTTTTGGTTACGACCCCGTGCAAAACGAGGTGGGGAGAGGCGTACTCTCCGCTCTGGGCGTCGGGATCGAATTGAAGCCGGCGGATGTGGCTTGCCGGGTGAACTTTGCCACCTTGGAAAACGGAGTCATCACCGACCGGCGGGCCGGCCGCATTCCAACTGAAGAAGGCGCCCGCCTGTGCAAGAAGCTCGAGTCCATCCGGATTCCTGGCGTCGAGATCGTCATTCGACCGGAGATGCAGTACCGGGCCGTCATTGTTTTCCGGGGTGAGGATCTGGGGGCCGATCTTTCCGATACCGACCCGCAGAAGACGGGACTTGCGCCTCTGCCGGTTCGTGCCACCAGTGAGGATCCGGCCTCGCAGCGGACGGCCGGGCTATTCAACGAATTCGTCCGTCAGGCCAACCAGGTGCTGGCGGAGGAGAGACCCGCCAACACCATCCTGCTGCGCGGTTTTGACAAGCTGCCGCAGTTGCCGACATTCCAGGAGAAGTATGGGCTGGGCAGCGCCGTGATTGCCGTATATCCAATGTATCGCGGTCTGGCCCGTCTGGTAGGCATGCAAGTGCTCGATGCCGGTCACTCGATAGAAGAAGAGTTTGAGGTACTAAAG
>JBLNBY010000344.1:0-6366 GCA_050260295.1 Bacteroidota bacterium | reverse complement strand
CCCGGACCGCACCCGTTCGACCGGCCGTGGACGCGGAGACGAGGCGGCCAAGAAAGGTGAGGAGAGCGGCGGGGGACTAAGCCCGGGAGCCCTCTTGTGGGGCCTGGCCTGGTGTGTGCTGCTCATTCTACTGGTTGGGCTGGCGCAAGGGCTGATCATCGCGCTTACCCCCTGGCCAATCCTGAGTGAACAGTGGGTGCGAATAGTCCATTTGACCGTGGTTGCCATCGGTGGCTGGTTGGCTGGAACCCGGGCACAGCGTCTTGGGTGGGCTCACGGGGCCCTCGTGGGGTTGCTGTACGGGGCCGGCGTCGCCGTGTGGAGCAAGGGCGTCCATAACCTGTGGCAGACCGGAGTCCTTCTCTGGATTCTGTTGCTGGTAGTCGCGGGGGCTATCGGCGGTATGCTGGGTGCGGCGTGGGGCAACAACCGCAGTGACCGCTGGTAGCTGTGGTGAGCAGTCGTTGGGTGTAAGCCGGTGGCTGGTAGCACGCGGCTGTCAACTGGTAGGTGGTAGTTGACAGCGGACTGCCGGTGTGCTAACTTTGAATCGTTCCATAGTGGAATAGAGGTTTGCGCAGGGGAGTAGCTCAATTGGTAGAGCAGCGGTCTCCAAAACCGCAGGTTGCGGGTTCGAGTCCTGTCTCCCCTGCCATTTTTATCTCTTGATGCTTTCGGTCTGCAGAAACACAAGGCCTTCAACGTGGCAGATGCCTGTGAGGCTATTTGCTTAACCTGTTTTGCCAGCGTATTGATTTGGTTTGGCTAGCGGCTACAGGCGAAGGGTCTTGTAGGGTGTTTTATCCACGCTCTTGTCACCGTCGAGTGTCTCCACGCTGAGAAGAAAAGTCTGGCCGGGCACGAGAGCAAGCGGTAATGTCACGCGCAGTGTGGATTTGTCGGCTGCTGCATGTACACTTGCCATATCGACGGCCCGGTCCGTGCCCATGCCCAGGCTGTGGACGTCGACCCGGCCGTCAGGCCAGGCCTGGATGTTGACGATGGCGAGGTTTCCTGTTGCAGCCGATTGCGGAGTGATGCCGTAGAAGCGGAGCAGCCAGCTTTGGCCGGAAACGGGAGCACGATCGAGCTGGATGTTTACCGACAGTTCCGTCGAGGTCGTACGGGAGATGGAGATGGCCGTCGGCGTACCCGGGCGGTGCCATCCGCTGTTGGGGTTGGGAATGTCCACACTCGAGCCAGGCGAAGGGATGACCAACGGTTCATAGACGGCAAACAACTCCTGGGCCCGGCTGAAGCTGATCAGGTAATTGAAGGCATCGTTCGTCAACCCCTGACTCCGATACTCCGCAATTGCCCGGCTTTTGTGATAACGGGTTTCCTGGATGACATCGATGCTTTCCCAGCGGGAAAAACTCTCGAGGCCAGGCGGCAGCGTGAAGCGCAGGTTGATGCCGATTCCGGATGGCCAGGGCCACTTATTCCAGTGGACCAGATACTCGAAAACCTGAGTTTGGGCGGTCCATTCTGCCCCGGATGCCCGCAGGGCTTCAAAAGCGGCAACAGCAAACGCCCCCGTGGCCCAGTGGTCCTGATGAGTGTCGGCTGGATGCGGTACGAAGAGGAGCGTCGGTTTGACCGTCTGGAGAGCTTTGGTGAAGTCGCGCAGGGCAGCCTCCCCCGCATACGGAGCTGCCGGAGTCAAGCTTGCTCTGTAGGGGCTATGGTTTTGCTTCGTGTAAGGCGAGGTCCAGGGGGATCTGGCAGACCAGTGGCTGTTCCACAGGTCGTCGACGCCGGAGTCCGGATACCCCAGGAAGAAGATGTTTTCAACCGGAATTCCGATCTCCTCCGCCGCGCTCCGGGCTTCCTCCTGGCGCACCTCGCCGTACTCAACCCACTGCGAAGGGCTGGGGGATGAGGTCTTGAACCAGATTTGGGCACTGCCGGCGTTGGCGTCGCCATTGGTGGCAAAGGCCACCCACACCTGGCTGCCGGCGAGCAGGAAGTCACGGGCCAGTCCGCCCACCCCCAGGGCTTCATCGTCGGGATGGGGAGCAACGATAAGAATCCGCTGCCGGGTGCGGTCGAGGTCAGCCAGGGGAGTCCGGGTCTGGGGTCGTAGTGGGGCCGTTACCTGGCTCTGCTGTGCCGTCGCAGCCCAAGCTGGAGCTGGCGCCGGGACCAAGGTTGCTGCCACACCTGCTGCCAAACCTATCGCCAAGACCGCCGTCAGCAGCAGGGATAGACGGCCGCACAATGTGCGGGACGACCCGGAAAGCATACGACACTTCCCCTCTTATGCTTATGCAATCGCAGACATTGCCAATTGGTTACGCTGCCGGCTTGCAGAAAACCTGCTTCCGGTTCAGACATTGCTTGCGGCATCCCAGGTACGGATCTCTACCGGGCAGGAGCGGCTGCAAGCAGTATCATACGCGCCAGGCACGTACCAAAGTTACGGAATAGTGGGGGCGTTACGGCTTCCGTTCTGGACGATCGGCAGGGGAGGCAGCCAGAAGCCGTCCGATGTGCTCTTCCCAGACGGGGTACTGCGGAGAGTCGGAAGGCAGTGTCTTCCTGAGGCAGGCAAGAGCGCCGCGAGCGTGTGAACGCAAGACGGGGGAGTTGCTAGTCAGGGCCTGCTCCAGAAGTTCTATCGCCGCGGGATCGCCGGAGTTGCCCAGAGCGATGATGGCGTTGCGTTGGAGGACGCGGCTGCCGCGCCAACCGTGGGCACGGCCGTGCAGCTCGGCCTCGAGTTCGCGCCGGGAGCGATTGAGCAAGGCGTCGAGCCGGGGGAAGGCCTGATCCCTTTTGATGGGCTCGCTTTGCTCCTGCGCCCACCGTCCGGGCCGGGCTTTCTGATTCCAGGGGCAGACATCCTGGCAGATGTCGCAGCCGAAGATGAAGTTGCCAAAGCGGGGGCGCAGATCCTCGGGAACATCGCCATGGCGTTGAGTCCATTCCGAGACACACCGGCGTGCCTCAAGAACACCGGGGCTTACCAGCGCCTGCGTGGGACAGGTGCGCAGGCATCTTTCGCACCTGCCGCAGCGGCCCGGGATCGGCTCGTCGGGCGGCAGGGGCAGATCGGTAACGATTTGGCCCAACACCAACCAGGAGCCGTAGATGGGATTGATCAGGCAACCATTCTTGCCGATCCAGCCCAGGCCGGCGGCAACCGCCGCAACCCGGTCCAAAAGACTTCCACTGTCGACCAGGATCGCTGCCCGTACCTGCTGTCCGGTGATTTGCTGTGCAGTGATTTGCGGCAGACGTTCCGCCAGCGCCTGCAACCGGGAACGCAGCAGGGGATGGTAGTCGGGCACCCACGTGTAGCGGGCCAGACGCCCGCGAAGCCCGTGCGTACCATTCTCATCATCATCCTCGAGCGCCTCGACTGGCGCTAGGTAAGATACGGCACCGGCGATTGTCGAACGCGCTCCGGGCAGCACCCGTTCTGGATCGGCGTGCGCGGAAGGTTCACCGGGCAGAAACTGGGACAGATACCCAACTGACTGCAGCTCCACCAGATGCTGCTCCAAATCCCGGTCGTACCGGGCGGGTGCGAACCCAACCAGGTCGAGGCCGAGCTGGTAGCCGGCCGTACGGATGGCCTCTTTGAGTGCGACGAGCTGGGAAAGATTCATTGGTAACGAGCTTGCCAGTGAGAATCGCCCCTTTCCGCCCCTTCCGCCCTCTCTGTCTCATTGTAGGGCCTCTGCCGCTCTGCCGCCAATTCGACGGGAGTGGTCAACATTCGGAGTGCGGCGCAGCCACTGCCGGCACGGGGATCGGCGGTTGGCCCTCGCCGTCGCCGTCTTCATCACCGACAGGGATATGGGCGGCGGGAGCGAAAGGGTTACGTACCGTTCAAACGGCCGAAAGGGGTAAGCATGTCAATGGACGACGTCTGTAACGGGAATAGCAGGCCGCTTACTTCTGTGAGTGAGCTCCGTTCATTCGTAAGGCAGATGGTGGAGAGGACGCCCGTTACCGATATCCACACCCATCTCTACCCGCCTGATTTCCCCCAACTTCTCTACGGCATAGACGAGCTGCTGACTTACCATTACTTGATCGCCGAGGCGCTGCGGGTGACGAGCCTCTCCTACGATGCTTTCTGGCAGCTTCCCCGGCGAGAGCAGGCGGATTTCATCTGGGAGAACCTCTTCGTGAACCGTTCTCCGGTCAGCGAGGCATGTCGCGGCGTGCTGACCACCCTGGCAAAGCTCGGTCTCGATGTTGGCACCCGGGATCTTGCCGGCTTTCGGACCGCACTTTCTGGCTTGCACGTTTCAGAGTATGTGGACCGGGTTTTCGCCGCTGCCAACCTCGACCGCGTGGTGATGACGAACGATCCCTTCGACCCGGTCGAAAGGGAGTACTGGTTGCGTAGGGACCCGGCCGCTCGCGACCCGCGGTTCTTGGCGGCTCTGCGCATCGATCCACTCCTGCTTTCCTGGCGGCAGGTGTCGTCGCAACTGGCGGAGTGGGGCTACCAGGTCAGCCTGGACGGCTCGAGATTGGATGCTCAGACCACCGGCGAAGTTCGCCGTTTCCTGGCGGATTGGATCGAACGTCTGCAGCCCGTCTACCTGGCCGTCTCGCTTCCCCCGGAATTCGCCTACCCGGATCACAGTGGTCTGGAGCAGACCACCCGCACCCGGCTGATCGAAGAGGCAGTGCTACCTGTGGCAAAAGAACACGGGCTGCCCTTTGCGCTGATGATCGGGGTGAAACGCCAGGTCAACCCCGCCTTGCGGGTGGCCGGCGACGGGGTCGGCAAGGCGTCTGTCACGTCCGTCGAGAGGTTGTGCGCCGGCTTTCCGGATGTTAAGTTCATGGTTACGATGCTTTCGCGGGAGAATCAGCACGAGCTGGGGGTGGCCGCCCGTAAGTTCCGCAATCTGATGCCGTTTGGCTGCTGGTGGTTCCTCAACAACCCGAGCCTCATCACGGAGATCACCCGCATGCGTTTGGAGCTCCTGGGTACGAGCTTCATCCCGCAGCATTCGGACGCTCGTGTGCTTGACCAGGTAATCTACAAATGGATGCATTCCCGGGCGATCATCGGCGAAGTACTGAGTAACCAGTATGAGCTGCTGCTTCAGACCGGCTGGCAGCCGATGACCGCCGAGGTTGAACGGGACGTTGGGGCGCTCCTGGGTGGCAACTTCTGGGACTTCATCGGACGGCGGCCGTGAAAGCCACCCACTGCGGGTCATCGTGGAGTCTTTCTACTCTGCTGAGGCTGTTAGGTGTGTCGGTTCATCGGTAAAATGGCAAGCAATGAGGAGGCTTGCAGCAATGGCAGAAATTCGTCCCTTCCGGGGCATTCGGTACGATCCATCCGTGGTTCCGATCGACTCGGTGGTGACTCCCCCGTACGATGTCATCTCACCGGAGGAACGCCGGCGCTACCATGCCCGGCATCCGCAGAACGTGATCCGCTTGATCCTGGGCGAGGAGTACCCAAGTGACTCGGCGGCTGACAACCGTTATACGCGGGCTTTTACCTACTGGCGCAGGTGGCGGCAGGAGGGGGTCCTCAAAGAGGAGACGGCCGCCAGTTACTACGTCTACCGCCAGCGTTTCACTCTGGATGGACGGGAGTATACGCGTCTTGGGTTTCTGGCGCGCCTGCGCCTCGTCCCCTTTGCCAGCGGCATCGTCCGGGCCCACGAGGAGACCCATAGTGCTCCTAAAGAGGAACTGTTTGCACTGCTCACGGCGACGGCAGCCAATTTCAGCCCCGTTTGGGCACTCTACAACGATCCGGACCAGGTCACCCGGGCGTGTCTGCTGGCCGTCACGGAGCGACAGCCAGTGTACCGTTTCGACGACGGCGCCGGTGTCACCCAGGAATTGTGGGTGGTGTCCGAGGTCGAGGGGGAGCCATTGAGGCGGGTGCTGGCCGAGCAGCCCGTAGTCATTGCCGACGGTCACCATCGTTACGAGTCCCGCCTGCGATATCAGGCCCAGAGAGCGGTGGCACCCGGGAGCGACCTTCGTAATGCTGGATGGAATTACTCGCTCACCTATTTCCTGGCCGTCGAGGATCCCGGGCTTGTAATTCTCCCCACGCACCGGTTGTTGCGCGTGCCGGGGGGCGGCTCGATGGAGAAAAGATCACTGCTCGAATCGTTCGGCAATCTGGTGCTACCGTTTCAGGTGAGACAACTGAGGCCGGCTGCCGTGTCCCGGTCGGCAGGGGCGGCCGGGAGGATGGCCGATGAACTGGCGCTGGACAGCGTGGTAACTGCGGGACTGGCGTCTCTCAGGCAGGTCGGGGAAGAACGCCCGGCGTTCGTGGTGGTCTCCGCCACCGGTGAAAGCCTGCTTTTCACTCTGGCCGACGAAGAAGCGATGCGACAGGCCGCACCGGAGCGGAGCGATACC
>JBLNBY010000343.1:0-4182 GCA_050260295.1 Bacteroidota bacterium | reverse complement strand
CGGTGAGCGCGGCAATCGCTTGCTCCACCGTCTCCTGCACCGTCGGCAGTTCGGGCCGCCTACCCTGCGCCTGAAAGCCGTGGAAGGCTTCCCCGGCGTACTCGAGCACCACGGCCACGGTTCGCCAGACGTTGATACCGCAAGGACCGTCAGCCCCGTCAGGCCCGTTGGGTCTGCTGGCGCGTGCCTCCCGCCCGTTCAAAACCATAGCGCCGTTCCCGCCAGCCAGACCAGGCTGACCGCCATCCAGAGCCCGTCGATGGGCTGGAAGTGGAGCTCCCGCAGATGGGTGCGCCCCTCCCCTCCCCGATAAGCCCTGGCTTCCATTGCCACCGCCAGCTCGTCGGCCCGACGGAAGGCGCTGACGAACAACGGTACCAGAATCGGCACGAGGCTGCGCACCCGCTGCCAGAGGTTTCCGCTTTCGAAGTCTGCCCCCCGGGCCTTCTGGGCCTTCATGATCCGCTCGGCCTCCTCGAGCAGCGTGGGGATGAACCGCAGCGCGATCCCCATCATCATCGCCAGCTCATGAGCGGGGACGCCGATTCGCCGCAAGGGCCAAAGCAGCGCCTCGATCCCGTCGGACAATGCCAGTGGCGAGGTGGTCAGAGTCAAAATGCTCGCCCCGGCGATCAGGAGCAGAAGGCGGGCGGTAACCAGCCCGGCAGCTGCCAGGCCCGCACGCGTGATGCTGAAGGGACCCAGCCGCGCCACCAACTCCCCGGGTGTAGCAAACAGATTGAAGAAGGCCGTGAAAAGAATCAGATACAGCAGCGGGCGGATGCCCCGCCAGACGGCCCATGCCGGGATCCTCGCCAGAGCCAGGGCGACTCCCAGAAAAACCGCGAACGAGAGATAACCGGCAAAGGAGGCGACTCCAAAGAGAGCTGTCATCCAGAGGAGTGTCCAGATGATCTTGGTGCGGGGGTCGAGCCGGTGCACCGGCGATTCTCCCGGCAAATACTGGCCGATGGGAACACGGGCGCTGAGCGCCATACCATTCACCTCTCTCCCACCCCCGCTCTCCGTGCCCGCAGAATCTCTTCTGCTGCCTCCTCGGGTGTAAGGCAATTGGTCCGGACTGGCCAGCCAGCCGCCTTCAGCCGCCCCAGCAGGCTGACAGGTTCAGGAGCTATCAACCCCCAACTGCTGATCTCTTCCGCACCCTTGCCGGCGAAGAGCTCCCGGGGCGTACCATCGAAGACCAATCTACCCCGGGCAAGGACCAGGACCCGCGTCGCCAGTCGACCAACCAGCTCCATATCATGGGTGACCACGACTACCGTACGCCCGCCATCTTGCCAGAAGCGGAACAGGAGTTCAAGTAAGGCCTCCCGGCCCGCCGGGTCGAGGCCGACTGTCGGTTCATCCAGCACCAGTACTTCCGGCTGCATGGCCAGCACGCCGGCGAGCGCCACTCGTCGCCGCTCACCCCCGCTGAGTTCCAGAGGTGAACGTTCCGCAAACGACTGAGGTTCCAGCCCCACTGACCGCAGGGCTTCCTCCACCCGGCGCTCCACCTCGGCCTCACCCCACCCCAGATTGCGCGGACCAAAGGCAACGTCCTCGGCCACCGTCTCGGCAAAGAGCTGATCTTCGGGAAACTGGAAAACCAGACCCACCCGCGCCCGTAACTGCCTGAGCTCTGCGGCCGTCGGCATTCGCCTGCCGCCACCGCTGCTGCTACCGCCACCGCTGCCGCCGCCGTCGCTAGTTCCGTTAGGGCCGCTAGTGCCGCTTTCACCCGGCGCGACCAGCTGGTGGTCGAACACCCGTAGACGACCACCGGTGGGGAACAGGAGGCCATTCAGATGTTGAGCCAGGGTCGACTTGCCCGAACCAGTCGCACCCACCACCGCCACCCTCTCCCCACGGCGGATTGTGAAGCTGACCTGGTGCAGCGCTTCGACCCTGCTGCTTGCTCCGGCGTACACGTGCGAAACCGCATGCGCCTCTATGATAGGCTCTGCCGGCCTCACTTCTTCTCCACCCACATTTCATCATTGCGTCAACGCCCTGACCAGTTCTTCCCCCGTTAGGACGGTTTCGGAGATGGGTAACCCAGCTTGCCGCAACCGGCCGGCGATCGCCACTGCTGCGGGAATGTCCAGACGCAACTGCCGCAGCCGTTCCGGTTCGGCAAAGATACGCGTCGGTGGGCCGTCCAGCAACAGCCGACCGGCTTCCAGCAGCCAGACACGCTGGGCAAGGACTGCCTCCTCCATGGCATGAGTGATCCAGACGACGGTTATCCCCAACTGGCGGTGCAGGCGAGCAACCGTTGTCACTACCTCCTGCCTGCCTACCGGGTCGAGCAGCGCTGTCGGTTCATCCAAAACGAGGACCTCCGGCTGCATTGCCAGCACCCCGGCGATGGCAACCCGTTGCTTCTGCCCCCCCGAGAGCATGTGCGTCTCCGACTTGGCATAAGCAGCCATCCCCACCGCCTCGAGAGCTTCCCGGACCCGCTGGCCAAGCTCCGGCTGGGGAATGCCGAGGTTCTCCGGGCCGAAGGCCACGTCTTCCTCCACCGTGGGAGCGACCAGCTGGTTGTCGGGGTTCTGGAACACCATACCGACCCGCCTGCGAATCTCCCAGATCGCCCGGGGATCGCGCGTGTCGAGACCCGCTACACTCACCGTGCCGCGGGTCGGAAGAAGTAGCCCATTGAGTAGTCGCGCGAGAGTGGACTTGCCGGAGCCATTCGGGCCTATCAGGCTAAGAAACTGCCCCGCGGGGATCTCGGCGCTAATCCCCCGCAGGGCCAAAGCAAATCCGTTCGCACCAGCATCATCTGCAGCCGGAGACCGGTAGGCAAACTCCACATCGTCCAGGACGATACGGCGCACGTTGCCGCCGTTCGCTCCTACATCCACTCGATCAGCGCGACCGGAGCCCCGTCGCCACGGCGCACACCCAGCCGGACAACCCGGGTGTAGCCGCCCCGCCGATCCTGATACCGGGGAGCCAGTTCAGCAAACAGCTTCTGAACTGCCTTCGGATCGAGTAGCCAGGTTGCCGCCTGCCGCCGGGCAGCCAGATCTCCCTGTTTGCCGAGGGTGATCATCTTGTCGGCCAGCGGTTTGATCGCCTTGGCCTTCGCTTCAGTCGTACGAATACGCCCGTTGAGGATGAGCGAGGTCACAAGGTTGCGCAAAAGCATCTTCCGCTCGCCGCTCGGGCGTCCCAGCTTTCTTTCTCTCACGCCTTACACCGTCCTTCGCATTCGTAGCCTCATTCGTCCGAAGGCCGCAGGGCGAGGCCGAGCTTGGCCAGCTTCTCTTTCACTTCCTGCAGCGATTTCTTGCCCATGTTGCGCACTTTCATCATGTCGTCTTCGGTCTTGCGCACCAACTCCCCGATGGTGTCGATACCTGCCCGCTTGAGGCAGTTGTACGACCGCACCGAGAGGTCGAGCTCCTCGATGGGCTGGGACAAGAGCCGCGCCTGTTCATCCTGACGGGGTTCGGCGACGACCTCCACGTCCTCGGCCTGTCCACCCAACGTCTGGAAGAGCTCGAGGTGCTCGCTGAGCACCCGTGCCGCCAATGCCACCGCATCGTCCGGTGCGATGGTGCGATTGGTCCACACCTCCAGCTCCAGACGATCATAATCCGTGACTTGGCCCACACGCGTATCGCTCACCCGGTAATTGACACGGCGGATCGGCGTATAGATCGAGTCGATCGGAATCAACCCGATCACCTTTTGCGCCGGCTTGTTCTTCTCCGCCGGCACATAGCCGCGGCCAGTAGAGAGCTGTATCTCCATACCCAGACGACCGCCCGGGGCAAGCGTGGCGATATGCAGGTCGGGGTTGAGTATCTCCGCCGCCGGCGGACAAACTATATCCGCCGCGGTAACCTCTCGCTCCGCATCCTCCGCCTGAACGTCCAGCCTCGCCAGCACCGGCTCGTCATTGTACACCTTCACCAGAAGGTCCTTCAGGTTGAGGATGATCTCCGTGGTATCCTCGACCACACCGGGTATGGTCGAAAACTCGTGCAGCACCCCGTCGATCTTGACCCATGTCGGTGCCGCACCCGGAAGAGAGGAGAGCAGAACCCGCCGCAACGCGTTACCCAGCGTCGTGCCGTACCCACGCTCCAGCGGCTCGACCACAAACTTGCCGTAATCCGGAGTGAGCTCCACCTGCTCAACCCGAGGTCTTTCCATCACGAT
>JBLNBY010000342.1:0-2670 GCA_050260295.1 Bacteroidota bacterium | reverse complement strand
AGTCCATCAACTCCGGCCGTGCTGCATCTGCCTCACCAAGCTGTAGCAGCACATCGGTGTATTGCCAGGCAGCTCGCTCCTTTTCGGGCCGGAGAGCCTGCCATCCTTTCTCGTCGGACCTTCGGTATGCTTTGCCCGGATCCAGCTTCGTGCCATCTTGGGGCAAGGCGTATCGCTGACGAATCTGGCAGCCGGTAACCCGGCCGGTCTGGTCATCGACGATAAGGTGAACCTGCCGGCTCTGCCAGGTAAGGTAGTGCATCGGGCCTAGTGGCACGGTTCCCTCCCTTACTGGATCTGGGGGTGAGTCGATCTCCCAGAAGGGGGCGTCCTCTTCCGTAACGGGAACGAGAGGCTGCCAGAAGTCGAGCGGCATCAGGTTTAGGAGCAGGGTCTCAAACAGATTCCGCCCCTTTGCCTCCACCACCAGCCCCTTGGTCAGGGGAGCGTCCATACGATTGAATGGTTTGCTCACCCCACCGCCAAGGGCGAACAGCTGGTAGGCCAACAGATGGCACGCCGCTCGGTCAAGGGAAAGCGAGTCCTCCCCTTCTACCTGCCCATGGTCAAACAGCGTAGGGTTGTTCCCTGAAGCCGCCTCCATCACGAGTGCGCTCGCGGGGTGCACTTTTTCATCCGGAATCAGGGGCACCTGGTAGAAAGGCCTCGCTGGGTGTAGCAGATCGAAGCGGTCCGACCAGTGGCCGCCGTATCCATCCAGAGCGTCCGGATCAAAATGCCCCGCCTTCCAAAGCGCCGCCCAATCCCCCAGGCTCTCAGGCTGAAAGATACGGTACAACACAGCCAGCAACAGCCGGTGAATCCCGACGATCACGAGAGGGGAAGGATCGAAAACCTCCCGCAGTTCGTGCGCTTCCACCAGCACATCCCGCAGGCTCTCTATCGCCCGGTCGCCGGAAAGCCGGATCACTGGTATCCAGGGCTCTTCCCACAGAGAATAACGGGCCACTATTCTTCCTCCTTTCGGACTCCTACTTTCATCAGCCCCAGCACGGGGTCCAGGCGCAGGGGCAAATCTGCCGTCAAACATTGGCCAGAAGAGTCAAAGCGCAACAGTCGACACCGGCGCAAGTAGGCCAAACCAGCCCACGTTTCGGGCGGCTTCTGGTCAAGGATCTGCTTGGCCAACTCCGGGTCGAAACTGATCGAAATGGAACAACCCAGCAAAGAGCGAATCTCCTCTAAATCAGGCCGCCTTTCGAGTTGGATCAGATGTGGCGCTGCCCCCAGTGTCCGCAGCTGTCCCTGCTCTTCCACCAGACAGATTGCGGTCGCCGTAGGGCCGCCCAACCTGGTCAATGCCTGAAGAGCCGAATGCTTGTCCCCCTCCTCCTCGCTAAGGTCTTCCATTTTCATTGTCGACAGATCCTTATTCACATCAGGGATGTACCGTTTTGCTGCTTGCTGCCGGTCTTTCCGTTCTTCCTCCTCCCACTTCCTGCGGGTCTCCCTCCAGCACACCTTGATCGGCTCCGGCAGCGTCTCCGGAGGGTCCAAAGGTTGATAGACAGCTTCGATCAGTTCCTCCACTCGATCAGGCACCTCCAGACTCTCTTCGCAGGACAGTGCGAGCCAGGAGCGGAGCAGCGTGTGAGCGTCGTAAACTCGCATGGATCCCGGGTCGAATTGTGGTACGCCTTGCTCATCACAATCCGGCATCAGGAGCCAAAGGGTGGGCTTGTCCAACCCGGGTGGCCGCCAAGGACGGGGATGCCGCCAGAGCCGGCCGCTCCGCTGAAACACCAGATCGACCGGAGCCAGGTCTGTCACCATCAGGTCAAAATCCAGATCGAGCGATTGTTCGATCACTTGGGTAGCCACCACCACAGCCCGATGCGGCCGATCCGTCGAGCTGGGGCCGAACCGGGCCAAAACCGCCCGTTCCCGCTTCATCCGCTCGTCGAAGGGGTAGCGGGCATGGAACAGGTAGAGTTGGTCTTGAGGGAAGTATGCCTTAAGCTTGTCGTAAGCCTGCTGTGCTCGGGTAACCGTATTCAGGATCACCGCGGCACAGCCGCCCTCCTGCAGTGCCGACTGCAGCTCACTGATCCAGTCGTCACCGGTCTGGGCAAAGCTACGAAGCGCAACGGATCGCTGGATCGCCCCGTCGACGTGAAGAGCGTCTGCACCATCGTCTGTCACCCAGGTGATACGCGGGTAGGCAGCGGACGGTTCAGACAGCAACGCGGGAGCAACGCCCCGCCCGGCGGCGTAAGCCTGCAACAGGTTGCGTCTGGTGTGGGCAGGAAGCGTGGCTGAGAGCAGCACCACCGAGGTGCCGCAGGCCGCAAGCCAGGTAAGGAGTCGGCCGAGCAGGGCCTGCATGTAGGTATCATAGGCGTGCACCTCGTCCAGGATGACAACCTTACCAGCCAGGCCGAACAGGCGGACAAAGAAATGCTTGGTCTGCAAGATCGCCAACAGGGCCTGATCGATCGTACCCACCCCGTAAGGCGCCAGCAGCCCGCGTTTCTTGTAGGTAAACCACTCCGAGGCGACCAGTCGGATCTCTTCTGATTCGCCCATCTCTGCGAGTTCCAGCCGCCGCGTTTTGTGTCGCGTTCCGGCGTGATCCAGCTGCCTTTGATCGGCTCGGCGGAGCAGCTCAAAGTCTGCATTGAGTGAAGCATGTCCATGGAGCAGTTGCGT
>JBLNBY010000341.1:0-2966 GCA_050260295.1 Bacteroidota bacterium | reverse complement strand
CTGGCACTTCTCCTCGACCCCCGCCGCGACCTGCCCCATCTTCCCCGGGCCGGGTTCGAGCTGTACCTGCCGGAACAGTTCAACCGCTTTACCTGGTATGGGCGCGGGCCGCACGAGAGCTATCCCGACCGGCAGGAGAGCACCCGGGTGGGGGTATACGGCGGTACCGTCACCGAGCAGCATGTCCCCTATATTCGCCCCCAGGAGAATGGCAACAAGACGGACGTCCGCTGGGCGACCATCACCAATCTCCGGGGCATGGGACTGCTCGTGGCCGGCATGCCCCTGGTCAATGTCACGGTCCACGACTACACGGGCGAGGACCTGGTCCAGGCCCGGCATGATCATGAGCTGGCGCACCGCCCCGCCACCGTCCTCAACCTGGACCTGCGCCATGGAGGCCTGGGGAGCAACAGCTGCGGCCCGGGGCCACTCCCCGCCTACCAGCTCCAACCCCAGGAGATGAGCCTGACGGTGCGCCTGCGCCCCTTTGCCCGCGATCTCTGGACGCCGGAAAACCTGGCCAGGCAACACCCAGAGCCCATCGAGTGGTACAGTAGCAGGTAGACGAGGTGAAGTAGTAGGAGGTGAGTTCCCATGGCAGTCTGGGTCTGCTCCCAGTGCGGCTCTGAGAAAGAGAGCCGTTGCAAGCCGCGGAAGTGCCCCGAGTGCGCCGGCACACAGTTCAATAAGAAGGAAGACGGGACAGCGTCGTCTACTGCAGGCGGCACCAAGGCAGGCATCAAGACGACGCCCGAGAAGAAGTAGAGAGAAGTGGCAGAAGCAGGCGTGATGAAGAAGCAGGCGTGATATACATGGATCTGGACCGGCTGGGAGGATGAGCACCGTTCCACCGCTACCTTCCCTGCCGGTCCAGGCTTTGTGAGTCGACCGTCGCAGTCTCACTCCGCCGGGCTGAACGGCCTGCAGGGCTTTCGCCCCGAGCCTCAGTCGTCATCGCCCCCTTCGGGTTGGAACCAGGAGGGGTTGTCGGGCGCATGGTTTTTGGGGTTCTTCTCCGGATGCCAGGGCCGGGCATAGACGAGAACCCGGGCATCGCCCACGACTTCGCCCGCCAGCGCCAGCGTCACCGGAATCTTGACGGTGTGGCCGTTGGCACGGCTGACCACTGTTGCCCGCCCGCAAACGGGGTGCTCGACGATCCGCGCCGACGCTTCCTCGTTCTTGTAGGCCGCTCCGGCCAGGCCCTTGACGGGAATGTCTTCGACGAAGTGGAGCGTCTTCTTGGTAACGTAGGTGTCGTTGACCCCCTTGCACCACAGGAAAAGGTCGAAGCTGCCCGTGACCTTTACTTTCTTGCCCCCGCCGCTGTCGGCAATGGCAGCCACGTCGCTCACTACCGCGTTGGCGGTGTGAGTGCCCAGAATCTCTACCAGTCCGCCGCTAGGATTCATTTCGATCTCGTACACCCGCTCCACGGTCGCGGTGCCGCGGCCGTAGACAGCCCGCAAAACAGTTTCGACCAGAGTCGCTCCCGCGGGGTTTGCCGCTTTCTCCGCTTCATGCATCTGCACTACCCCATTTCCTCCCAGGGTTGCAGGGCGAGCTTTTTCGAACCCGCCCTAGTTCTTTCGCTTCATGATATGCCGTAGCCCCTGAGAGGTTCTTCCCGGCGCACGCTCTGCACGTCGTGGCCCGATGCTGGCGATCCAGCTTCCGCTGCAGCCGCCGGATCCCGTCGGGCTCGCATACGATCTTGGCGCAGATAGCCAGCTGGGTTCTAACGGGAAAAACGGGGGAGGGAAGATTCCCCCGCCCCGCCCAGCTGGCTGCTTTTACTGATCTGATCGAGCCGACTGCGCGTGCTCAATCTGGTATTACTACCCTTCTTCCTCTTCCTTCTCCTCCTCTGGCTCCTCCTCTTCCGGCTCCTCGCCCCACTCGACCTTCAGAGTAAGGGTGCCAGCGGTCCCCTCTTCCTTGTACTTGAGGGTATAGTGGAGCTCGGCATCGGGAACCACAACCGGCTGGTCTTCGATCGAGAGAGCCCGGGTCGCCAGCCTACCGGCCACACCATTGATGTAGCTGACCAATTCCTTACGAGTGGCTACGCCCTCTTCCTTCCACTTCACAGCGTCTACCCCCCTTTCTTTCAAACTCCCGAGCAACGTATGCGATAGGTCCGGCGAACGAAACAGGGCTGTGAGAGGATTTTGGGGCTGAGCACTGCCGCTGCTGGCGGCATACGATGGTATACATCGCGGCAAGGAGGGGGTCAGAGTGTCAGCTGGTTCTCCCCAACCCCCGCAAGCAGTACTGGCAGCTTACGGGTTAGCCGACGCCTCCGTAACTACCGAGAACTACAAAGAGAAGAAAGGCGTCTGGTACGTAAGCCATGGGGGTGAGACGAAGGTACTGAAAAAGCTCTCCCTAAGTCCTGGCCGGCTCAGGTTCGTGCTGGATGCCATTGCCCACCTGCGTCGCAATGGCATCAATATTCCTGCCGTTTTTACCGCGGCCAACGGACGCGATTTCGTCGAAGTGAACGGCGATACCTACATCCTGACCGAGTTCGTGAAAGGAAAGAACCCCGACTATGAGAAGGACAGCGATCGCGCGCGGATCATGCAAGGTCTGGCTTCCTTCCATCGTGCCTCCCGCGGCCTGCGCTGGTCGGCCCAGGCAGAAGCCCACATTCAGCTCGGGAACTGGCCGGAGCAGTACAGCCGCCACCTCGAACGGATCGCCGAGACCGAATTGACCGGGACTTTCGGCAACGAGGCGGCAAAGTACCGGCAGCGCTTCCTGGAGATCGGCCACTTCGCCCTCCACCGGTTGCAGCGGTCCGCCTACGCCGAGTGGGTGGAGGAGGTCCGGCGAGAAGGCGGACTGGTACACCAGGACTTTGCCGCAGGGAATCTCCTGGTCGACGCAGCCGGCAACCTCCATGTGCTGGACGTCGACTCGCTCAGCATCGAGATCTCCGCCCGTGACCTGCGCAAGGT
>JBLNBY010000340.1:0-2814 GCA_050260295.1 Bacteroidota bacterium | reverse complement strand
GGATACGACGGTCGCCACTTGCGAAGATGGTTCACAGATCTCTATGCAGCCGACCGCCATGGTCGAACCATGACTGCATGATTAAGTGGCGGTAACGCCAAGGCAGAGGATGCGCAGCGAGCCCCGTCTGTCAAGTGGCTGTGAGCGAACCTATGGTCGCACGAACGACCCGCAAGCCCGGACCCAAGCGTGATAAGCAGCGATATCGCCGATCAGTTATACAACAGTAAAAACAAAGGAGTAATATAGGCAAATTTGCGTAACTCATTCTATGGCAAAAAGCCAACCCAGGGGGCATACAACAGAGGTGGAGGTGAGGGTTACGGGCGAAAAGCTGGTTGGTGTCGTCTTGGTCAAGCCTGAGCGCGGGAAACAAAAGCTTGAAAGGGAGGTCTCTGGATTGAAGCGACTAGCTGTCGTGGCGCTAAGCCTGTTGGTTGTCTGGGGACTCACCGGTACTGCTTTGGCCGCATCCAGTCCGCTCAGGGGCGAACTCGAGATCTTCTCCTGGTGGGCTGGGGACGAGGGTCCGGCGTTGCAGGCTCTTATCGACAAGTACAAGACTGCCTTCCCGAATGTAGAGGTAATCAACGCTACTGTCACCGGCGGTGCGGGCATCAATGCCAAGGCCGTCTTGAAGACCCGCATGCTCGGCGGCGATCCGCCCGGCAGTTTCCAGGTCCACGCGGGCCAGGAGTTGATCGGTACCTGGGTGGTAGCCAAGCGGATGGAGGACCTGACCTCCCTGTACAACCAGGAGGGCTGGTTCAAGGTATTCCCCAAGGATCTCATCGATCTCCTTAGTACCAAAGACGGTATCTGGTCCGTCCCGGTGAACATTCACCGCTCGAACGTGCTCTGGTACGTGCCCGAAAACATGAAGAAGTGGGGTGTCGGAGTACCGCAGAACTGGGATGAATTCCTCCAGATCGCCCCGAAGCTGCAGAAGCAGGGTGTCACCCCGCTGGCCCTGGGCGAAAACTGGACGGTTACCCACCTTTGGGAGAGCGTGGCCCTGGCGGTCCTCGGCCCGGAGAAGTGGCAAGCCCTCTGGGAAGGCAACCTTTCCTTCACCAACCCTGACGTAATCAAGGTCTGGGAACTCTTCGGCAAGATCCTCCAATACACCAATCGGGATGCTGCCTCCCTCACCTGGCAACAGGCTACCGATATGGTGGTCAAAGGTGAGGCTGCCTTCAACATCATGGGCGACTGGGCAGCCGGTTACATGACCACTACCCTCCGCCTTACCGCCGGTAAAGATTTCGGCTGGGCGCCTTCACCAGGTACGAAAGGCATCTTCATGATGCTTGCCGACTCCTTTGGCCTGCCTGTAGGTGCGCCCAACCGGCAAGCGGTCATCGAATGGCTCAAACTCGTCGGCAGCCGGAGCGGCCAGGATACCTTCAATCCGCTGAAGGGTTCGATCAGCCCGCGGCTTGACAGTGACCTGTCGAAGTACAACACGTACTCGCGGTCGGCGGCCCAGGACTGGCAGACCAACCGGATCGTCGGCAGCCTGGCGCATGGCGTCGTGGCGAACGAGCGGTTCATGAACGATTTTGCCACCGTCATGGAGATCTTCCTCTCCAGCCGCAACCCGCAGGCTGCCGCCCAAGCGGCCCAGGCCGTCGCCATTCAAGCCGGCATCGGACGGTAGACTGGTCGATAAAGTCGACACCGAGAAGCAGCAGTCAGGGCTGGCAGTAAGTGACGTAATGGCTGGCAGTAGGTGCCCAAGATCCGGTAGGGTGGGCTCGCCGCCCGCCCTACCATTGCCGGGAGCCAAGCGAATCGGTTGCCGTTCGGCGCGCGGGGGGGACGATTCGTGAAATACAAGCGCGACCGGATCTATGCGGTGCTCGTGCTTGCCCCATCCCTGGTCCTGCTGGCGATCTTCGTGTACGGATTCATCGCGCATACCTTCATTACTTCCACCACGGACTGGGGACAGGGAGCCGCACTCGCTCTCGAACCGGAGTTGAACTTCGTCGGTATGCAGAACTACAAGGCTCTCTTTACCGGTTTCCTCGACGTGCGTTTCCGCCAGGACTTAGTCAACATGCTCTTCTTCACCGTTCTTTTCGTCGGGGGAAGCCTTGTGCTCGGCCTCTCGCTGGCCATCCTCCTGGATCAGGGAATCCGGGCGGAGGGCTTCTTCCGAACGGTCTTCCTCTTTCCGATGTCCCTTTCATTCATCGTCACGGGCACTGTCTGGCGGTGGGTGCTGCAGCCCCGAGGTGGGGTGAACGTCCTGCCGACCCTGATCGGCCTGCCGCCGGCCGCTTTTTTGTGGACCACCAGCCGCCAGCAGATCCTGCGGTTTGATTGGCAAAAACTGCCGTGGTACCTGGCCCTGGCCGGCGTGGTGATCTTCGGCCTGGTGGCCTACCATTACTGGCGAATTCGCCGCCGGCGTGCAGCGACCATTGCCGGGATACCGGCTGCAGCTCTCCTTGCATGGATCCTCAGCGGTGCCGCCTACCGCTTGAACGCGGTGCTGCTCCCCGAGCCCCACGGCCTCAACTTGGCCTTGGTCGGCATCGTGCTGGCCGCCATGTGGCAGATGTCTGGCTACACCATGGCTCTGTTTCTTGCTGGCTTGCGGGGAATCCCCGACGAGCTGCGGGAGGCGGCTAAGGTAGATGGGTGTAACCGGCTGCAGGTTTACCGGTTCGTGGAGTTGCCGTTGCTCAAACCAGTTGTATTGAGTGCGGTGATCGTGTTGGGGCATATCGCCCTCAAAGCTTTCGACCTGATCTTTGCCATGGCCGGGCCGGATAACGGAGCAACCAGCGTTCCCGCGGTATTGAT
>JBLNBY010000339.1:0-4147 GCA_050260295.1 Bacteroidota bacterium | reverse complement strand
GCTGGACTAGCCTGGCCAGGGTCTCCCGTACCGCCTGCCCGTCTATACACTCCCGGCTCAAATCGATGTGCTGCAGCACGAGGTGGGTCGCAGTACCCCTTTGGGCAGCGGTCGGCTCCGTTTCACCCTGCAGAAACCGGGGCAGGATCTTCTCCTGGCGCGTCCGGCCACTCCGCCACTCCCCGCGGGGGAAAAGCTCTGCGGCTTCCTCGTCCTCTCCCAGGCGTTCCCCCGGACTCCCCCCCGAAACGACTCCCCTGAGGCCATTCTCTTCCGCCCGGCGTTTCCACTCGCTCACGCTTAGCTTGGCCACAGTCCGGGTAGCATGGGCATACGGATAGCTCCAGTTGAGGTGTATTTCCACCTCCGGTCCGGGCAACATACCACCGCCGGAGGCAGTGTTGGCTTCGTTTGCCGTTTCGTTCTCCGCAGCGCCGTTACGGCCACCTTCCGACCAAAGCAGCTTACCACGGCGGAGTGCGTTTGCCTCTTCATCCAGTTGCCGAGCAGGATAGAAGTGGAATTGCCAGCACGAACGCACCCCTTTCGCCGCTTCCGCTCGCGCCACCGTCGAATCCGCCGCCCTGCCTTCCAATTGGTCCGGAGCGTCGGGCGGGCAGGCCAACCGCCTGAGCCGTGCGGCATCGGGATGGCGGATCAAGGCAGGACCGAGCCAATCCAGGTAGCTTTGGCCTGCGCCCAAAAGGTATGCCGGCAGCCTCTCGCTATCGCTGTCGAGCACATGCGACCAGCCGACTGCCTTCCCCTGCAGGTCGGAGAGACTCCCCACCAGGATCAGCCGCTCTCTGGCCCGGGTTAAGGCGACATACAGCACCCGCAGCTCCTCGGCCAGCAGCTCCTTGTGGCGGGCATGGCGGACGGCCTGGTAGACGGGGGTGGAATACTTGATTAGCCGCTCGTGGTCGACCGTGCGAAAGGCAACTCCCAAATGCCTGTGAAAAAGGATATCCTGATCCAGCTCCTTGAGGTTGAAGCTTCTTCCCAAACCGGCGACGATGACGACCGGCATCTCCAGCCCCTTACTCTTGTGGATACTGAGAATGCGCACCACGTCGTCGCCCTCACCGAGGATGGGTGCCTCCGGCGACTCCACCCCCACATCCTCGAGATGGTCCAGGAAGCGGACAAACCTGCTCAACCCCTGCCGGGCAAAACCATCGAACTGCCGCGCCCGGTCATAGAAGGATCTCAGGTTGGCTTGCCGCTGTTCACCGCCGGGCAAGCCAGCGACGTAGTAGTAGAACCCGGTTTCACGGTAGACCTGCCAGATGAGGCTGCTCAACGGCTCGCGACGAGCCGCTGTCCGCCATGCATCGATCTTTTCGATGGCCCGGGTCACTTCAGGCATAATATTCGCGGCCGCGCGGCAGGCATCCCAGAACGAACAATCCTGACGCGCGATCCGGATCTGCGCCAACTGTTCGGCATCCAGACCGACCAAGGGTGAACGGAGAAGCGCAGCCAGCGGTACGTCGCGGCGCGGATTGTCCAATACCCGGAGCAAGGCACGCATGGTCTCGATTTCCACTGCCCGTAGGAAACCGCTGCCTACTTCCGAGAAAGCCGGTATACCAGCAGCCTCCAGCATCTCCACCAGAGCCGACGAAACCCGGTTGGCCGATCGGTGCAGCACGGCGATGTCACCATACCTGATGGGACGGTAGCACCCCTCAGCCTTATCCCAGACCAGCATTGGGCGGCCATCCGCCGGCCGTACGAGTTGCTGAACGATCTTCGCGATCAGCGCTGCTTCGCGCGTCGCTGCCTCCTCCTCTGCCAGCTCTTCGGCCAGCCGATCGCCACTTGTTTCGCCTTCCTGCTCATTCTCCGCATCCAGGTCGCCCGGCTCTCCCGCTTCGCCACCAGCCCCATGATCGCCGGCGTTGCCACAAACGCCAGCCTCAACTCCCGCCGCGCCTTCATTCACATCTCTCGCTGATTCAATCAGATGTACGTCGATTGGCCACGTAACTGCGGAGGCGGAGTCCGATTCGGGATAAGGAGGATACTCATAACCAGGGACGAGTTCAGCCTCTTCGTCGTAGTCCAGCTCCCCTACCTCCTGACGCAAGATCTGACGAAAGAGAGTATTGACCCCATGAATGATCAGCGGGCGGCTCCGGAAGTTCTCTCGAAGCGTCAGGCGGAAACCCGGCTCTCCGCTTGAACCGCTCTCACCCACCGCCAGCGGTCGATATCGCCGCTGCTTGTCGAGGAAGATGGCGGGTTCGGCGAGGCGGAAACGGTATATGCTCTGCTTCACGTCGCCCACCAGAAAACGGTTACCACCGCCTTCGGGCCGACTACCCCTTCCCGTCTGCGCCAGCGCCGCCAGAATTGCTTCCTGTAGCGGGTTGATGTCCTGATACTCGTCGACCAGGACTTCATCGTACGAAAGCGAGATCAGGATCTCGCTCTCGCTGCGGCGTTGCAGCAACTCTAGCGCCTTGTGCTCGACATCATTGAAGTCAACGAGGTTGAGTTCCCGCTTGCAGGTCGCCAGCTTTTCAGCAAACTCCCCGACCAGCCATACCAAAGCCTCGAGCAGATGGACCTGGTGGCTCAGCTCAGCGTCGATCTGCTGCGAGGTAAAGCCGTGCACCAACTCCAGTTTCTTCAGCTTCTTCCTCACCCGGTCATAGAGGTCTTTAGCCTGCGTCCGCAGGGTGAGATCGTCGTCGGAAGTCTTTGACCTGCCTGAACGTGGCAAACTGGGCAGAGGCGTCAGCCCTGACAAGAGAGCACGCATCTCATCCCAGTCCTGGCAGTCTGCCAGCTGCGTACGCACCGACTCCAACCGTTCCCGAACGACAGTGAACGTCGCCTCATACTGCAGCGGTCCACGCGGCAAGCTGGTGACCCGCAGAGCCTCATCCATGGCAGCCGTGGTCTCAGCTAGCGTCTCATGGATCAGAACAGCCAGTTCTCGCCGCCAAGCAGCTCCCCAACTCGCGGCGTTCCCTCCCTTTCCATCCCTATCTCCTGCCGCCCAACTGTAGCCTGCGATGAGCGAGTCGAGCCATGCCCGGGGCTCAGGTAGGGAAAAGGCGTATTGGTAGAGGCGCAGCACCAGCTGGCGTAGATATCGAGCGTCCCTCCCGCCTCCGTAGCTTCGCAGGAGCTCACCCATGGCCGAGTCTCCGCCGTCGACCTTGTGATAGGCGGCAGTGAATACTCCATCCAAGACCTCATCTGCTACCAACTGCATCTCGTCCGGGTCGGCCACCCGGAAGTCGGGGTCGAGTCCCACCAGGTAGAACCCGTGCTGCACCAGCCAGAGGCAGAAGGCATCGATGGTGGTGATCTGGGCCTGATCGAGCAGCAGCGCTTGAAAGCGAAGCCGCCGGTCATCGGGATGCTGTTGCAGGAGCTCCTGCAACCGGCGGCCAATCCGTTGCCGCATCTCGTCGGCCGCAGCCCGCGTAAAAGTGACTACCAGCAACCGATCCAGAGAGACCGGCCGAGATTCATCGAGAAGAAGGTTGACGATCCTTTCCGTGAGAACTGCCGTCTTTCCGGCCCCCGCCGACGCGGCCACAAGCAGCGGACCCGCACGGTTTTCGATCGCCATTCGCTGGGCATTGGTCCAATTGGGAGCTTTCCTTGGCTCATTCATCGGTTCGTGGCCTCCCGGATCTGCTGCCAGAGTTGTGTATCGTTTCGCCTGGCCAAATAGCGGAAGCTATTGGCCGGGAACTTCCTGTCGAACCAGCAGAACGCATGATAGGGGCAGTAAGTGCAGGCTATCTTCTTTGGCTTGCTCCAGGGCAAGATGGTGATATCTCCAGACAGAATGGCGCTGGCAAGCTGTGCCATCTTCTGCTCGGCGTAGGAGAGCAACGCCTGCATATCGGCGTCCCCCACCTGTTTGCGGGAATTCCGGTACGGTTGCCCGTCCTTGGTCAATTCGAGCGGCACCAAGCTCGAACGCCCGCCGGCTGCCACCGATCCATCCATGAGCGCGGGAACGGGGTGATCGCAGACGACCAACCCCCTCAGCTTGTAGAGCCTCAGCCATTCCTCGGCGACCTTCTCCGGAGCGGCAGACAGCCTGTCGGCGGCGTCGTTTTTGCGCCATAGCCTCACTACAGGAAAGAAGAAAAGGCCGGCAGGTCGAGCCGTGGCG
>JBLNBY010000338.1:0-11029 GCA_050260295.1 Bacteroidota bacterium | reverse complement strand
CGCCAAGTGCAGGGGGCAGCCGGCAACGCTCCAGTCCTCCGGCCGGCGAAACCCCGAGAGCCAGAGACGGTCTACGCGGCCGGCAAGCCGGGCACAAACCTGACCAAAGATCCGCCAGAAGGACTTACCAGCTGCCGGCACCGCCGGCAGCACCACCTCAAGCCGGCTTCGCTTCGCCCCCTCTCCGCCCGAGAGCCGCCGGAGTTCTCCAAGCAAAGCGAAGAGCTCTGGCAGCTGGGCCGGCAGACGGAATCCGCCGGCGTCGACCAGGATCCCATCTACATCGCCGAGGCGGGGGGCGACGACCACCAGATTCCTGCGCACAGCACTGTGGCCTGACCTGGGGACTTGCTTGATCTGCGTCCTGCTCTCCTCGTCGCCCAGGGATAGGGCAAGAGCAAGATCATGGGCATCCCGGGCGGGCAGCAGGACCCAGCGGTCGCAACCGGCGCTTCCAGCCTGCTCCGGGAGATCCGAGAAAGAAGCCATCTCTGCACTGACAAATGGGGTTGAGGGATGGGGCGAATCACCATTCACGCTCCGGGTCTGGTCCGGCGGTACGGCGGGGGTCTTGAGAGTCAAGACGTAGGCAACCAGTCCGGAGAGATGCGGAATACTGGCTGCGAGCAGGGTACGGGACCAGCCGCTGGTCTGACCTGGGCCCGAGCGCGTCAGCGGCCGCGGCCAGGCAAGCCGGTAAGTTGCCAGTAGCCGCACCGGATCGCCCGCAGCCGGGGCTGTGGCAGGCGGCAAATCGTTGAAACTGCGCAGGACAGCCGGGTCGATCCGCCAGCGGGCTGCTACCGTTTCCAGTCGTTCACTGGGCTGCAGACGCACCAGCGGCCGCAAGGCCAGCGCTTCCGGATCGGACAGAACGCTCCAGACTTCGGGACCGGCCAGCCCGTCCTCCCGCAGTCCGAAAGCACGTTGAAGCTCCTGCACGGCCGCCCCGGTCAGCAGGCCATAGATCCCATCGATCGGACCGGGATCAAAGCCTGCTTCCAGCAACTTCTCCTGCAGTTGCCGGACCCTCGCACCACGACGGCCGGGCAGGAGCAGGCGAACGCGACCCTGCCCTCCCCCGGCCACTACACTTCGCCAGTGCATACTGCTCTCCGTCCAGCCGGATCTTACCCTGCCCAACCCCTACCCCAGCTTATGCGGTCCGGGACCCGGTCAGACCCGGCATCAGACGGGAACGGCTCTTGGCTCGCTCCAAAGCCTGCATGAGTGCAAAGTCGCGCCTGATTCGCTGGACATAAGCTTCCGCCCTTACCCGTGCAGTCTCGATCTCGCCGGCATTGGGTGCCCGTCCCATACGCTTCCGGAACTCGCTGACAAAGAGCTTGAGGAACCGGTCCATCTTTTCAGGCCCGCGGATTCCCCACTCCTTGTAATGCTCTTCGATGAAATCGACCAGATCGAGAGTGACATCGGCCAGCACCTGCACCCGGCGGTTCTTATGGTACTCCCGCCCGGCGATGACGGCGGCGATGAGCAACAACGGCTCCATGATCTGTTCGTCCGTCAACACGTTCACGATTTGCCTGAGCCATGGAGGCATCCTGATAGCCCCCTTCCAGGTTACCTTGATGTAAGGGTATGTGCGCTTGTGGCCAAAGTTCCTGGATAAGGGCAGGAGCGCAGTGTGATTTCGCAGCCAACCGGGATGGTTGCCTCATGGGCAGCTCAAACCTCGCGCCGAACCCAGACCGGCTGGGGATGGTCAATCCCGCGGAAGTCAGGCCGCGGCGGCCAACCGCGAGCTTACCGAAGGTTCAGCCAGTTAAACCGGTGAGTCAAATCGATCGGTCAAAAAAGAAGCCCCGGGACTGAGTCACCGGGGTTATCACTCCGCCATGGATTCATCGGAGTTGCCGGCACGGCCGTCTCCGATGCGGTTGTCACCAATGGTGACTTCCACTGCGGCAGTCAGGACATCAACGTATGTGTAGGAAATCCGCTTGACGGCACTGTTGCGATCGAGGCGAACCACGAACAGCTTCGGATAAATCTGCTCCAAGATGCCCTCCGCCTCCAGTACCTTCTTGCGTCCACGATTGGCTCGGAGACGGATTCGCTCACCCAAATGACGCTGTAGATCGTAGCGAATCTGCTCCAATGCTACATTTGGCAGGGGCAACCGGCATTCACCTGCCTTCACATGATTCGCTTACATTTTACCACCGGTACCCCTGGTAGTCAAGAAGCGATATTTTATCTCGACCGCACCGGACCGTCAAGGGGAAAACACACATTTTCCCTGCTTGGGTTACTTGGTGTACTTGTCGGCCACCTTCGACGCCCCATATGAGTCTGGTTTGATCCGGGCATCGAAGCCACTGCCTACTACCATGCCTACTACCTCCCGGATGAGGTCGCGCGTGTTTCCAGCCTCCCCTACATCCAGATGAATCTCGATGTCCAGGTCCGCATGGCCGTTCTCCGCCAGCTTCTCAGCCAGGCGGCTGGCCACCGCCAGGCTCTTGGAGGTCTCGTAGTAGATGCGCTGCCGCAAATTGCGGCTGAAGATCTCCCGTTCCCGGTGATAGTAATAGCGCGCTCCTTTGCCGACACGGTAGACGATCACCGCTGTGACGAAACAGGTCTCCTCCCCCAGCTGCGAGTCCGAACCGATGATCAGCCGGTACTTAGCGTCGGGCACCTGATCGACGAAGGCGATGATGTCCGCAAACATTTCGTCAAAGCTCACGCGACCACGGGACGGGCTAATGAATTCCACCTTTACATCCCTTCAGTTGTCCCTTCCTGGCAGATATGGCGCTCCGACTCGTTCTCGGCCCGCAATTCGCGGGCCAGCAGTTCGAACTCCTGCGGGGTGAGCGTCTCCCCGCGCCGCACCCCATCTATCCCCGCCGCCGCCAATGCTCGCTGCAGCACTTCCTCCTTGCCAGCAAAAGCGGGCGCGGCGCGCAACGCATTCCAAAGGGTCTTGCGCCGCTGGCTGAAGGCCGCCCGGACCAGCTGCGTGAATGTTTCCTGTAATTCATCCGCAACCAGCCGCTCCGGCCGGGGAAAGAGACGGATCACAGCCGAATCGACCGCAGGACGGGGCCAGAAGACCGTGGCGGGCACTCGCGACACCAATTCCACCATAAACCGGCTCTGCAGAGCAACCGTTAGTGAACCGTATTCAGGAGTGCCGGCGTCAGCGGCCAGACGCTCGGCCACCTCTTTCTGGACCAGCAGCACTGCCCGCTCCAGCTGCCTGTCCAACTCCAGTATCAACAAAAGCAGCGGCGTGGTGATGGAGTAGGGGATATTGGCCACGACCTTGAACCATCCCGAAGCCTGCCCCTGGCCCTGCTGCCGCCCGTCACCGTCACCCAAAGCCACGGACTGCCGGATCTCCCGCAGCAACTGTAGCCAGTCTACTTCCCGCGCATCCGCCGGAATCAGGTGGAAAGCAGGGTCGTTTCCCAGGCGGGCCATCAGTAACTGGCACAGCCGCCGGTCGATCTCGATGGCCCAGATCTGAGCTCCTGCCGCCAGCAGCCGCTCGGTAAGCACTCCCGGACCCGGCCCGATCTCTACCACCGGATCTCCCGGCTGGATGCTGGCCGCCGCCACGATCCGACCCAGAACATTGGCGTCAATCAGGAAATTCTGCCCCCGCGACCGCCGCGGCTCGATGCCGTACTCCGCCAGCAACTGCCGCAACTCGGTTGGAGATACCAGACGGACGGGCGGCTGCGACATCTGCCCACCTCGCAACAGTTCAAGTTTAGCACAATATCGAAATCAACCGAAACGTCCCGTCACGTACGCTTCCGTGCGCCGGTCGGCGGGATTGGTGAAGAGAGTGTCGGTGGGTGCGAATTCGACCAACTCACCCATCAACATGAAGGCGGTGTGATCGGAGACACGGGCTGCCTGCTGCATGTTGTGGGTGACGATGAGGATGGTGTACTTTTGCCGCAGCTGCTGGATCAACTCTTCGATGTGGCCGGTCGAGACCGGGTCGAGGGCCGAAGCCGGCTCATCCATCAGCAGGATTTCCGGCTCGACCGCCAGCGCCCGGGCGATGCAGAGCCGCTGCTGCTGTCCCCCGGAAAGCCCCAGAGCGCTCTCCCGCAGCCGGTCCTTCACCTCTTCCCAGAGAGCCGCCATCCGCAGCGCCCGCTCGACCCGTTCTGCCACCTCCGAACGGGTACGCATGCCGTGCCAGCGCAGGGCGGCAGCCACGTTGTCGAAGATGCTCATGGTCGGGAAGGGGTTGGGCCGCTGGAAGACCATGCCGATGCGACGCCGCAGGTTTACCGGGTCGATGTCCGGGGCGTAGAGATCCTGTCCTCCGAGCAGCACCCGGCCCCGCACTTCCGCCCCCGGCGAAAGCTCGTGCATTCGATTGAGACAGCGCAGCAGTGTCGATTTCCCGCAGCCGGACGGGCCGATGATCGCTGTCACCCGGCGGGCAGGGAAGACCAGGTTGATGCCGTGCAGGACTTCAACTCCGCCATAGTAGGCCCGCAAGTCCACCACCTCGAGCGCTTGTGTGACGTCGCCGGCCGAGGTGGTGGCCGCAACCTCGCCCGCACTAACCCCCGTCTTTACCTGTCCCATGAACCGGGCCCTAGCCGGGACAGCTTGCTCCCAGGAGATCCCCATAGCCCGAACCCCCAAGCACAGATTACGCAAGATTCTACCGGCTCACGTGATAGCCGGAGCGGACTACCAACCGGGTCAGCAAGTTGGTTATCAGCACCATCATGACCAGAACGAATGCACCGCCCCAGGCCAGCCGGTGCAGTTCCTCATAGGGAGTGGTGGCGTACGTATATATCTGAACCGGCAGCGAAGCGATCGGCTGCAGCAGCGATGTTGAAAAGAAAGCGTTGTTCAGTGCTGTGAAGAGGAGCGGTGCAGTCTCCCCGGCGACGCGGGCGATGGCCAGCATCGAGCCGGTGATGATACCGCTGGCCGCCGACGGCAACACGATGCTCAGGATTACCCGCCACTTGGGCAACCCCAGGGCCAGGCCGGCCTCGCGCAGGGACTGCGGCACCATCCTGATCATCTCCTCGGCAGTCCGGGTGACTACCGGGATCATCAAAACGCCCAGGGCGAAGCCGCCGGCCAGAGCCGAGAAGTGATGGAGCGGTCGGACCACTATGGCATACGCAAAGATACCTACGACAATCGATGGGAGACCGCTCATGACCTCCGTGAAGAGGCGGATGGTGTCGGCGAGGCGTCCCCGCCCGTACTCGGACAGGTAGATTGCAGCCATGATGCCGACGGGCAGACCGATGGCGGTCGCAAGGGTCACCAGCAGGATGCTCCCCACGATGGCATTGAGCATGCCGCCCCCCGCCTCACCGATGGGCTTGGGCATCTGTGTAAAGAACGCCACATTGAGGGCGGGAAGGCCGCGAATCCCGACATAGATGAGGATGCTGAAGAGCGGAACTACCGCCGCCAGCACCGCCAGCCCGGTCAACAGGGTCACCAGGCGGTCGCCCAACTGACGCCGCCGGTATTGAAAGGCGGAAAAACCCGTCTGTACCAGCTGTGACATGATGTAGGACGAGTCCAGGGTGTTGCCGTCGCTGGCTGGCGTATTGGCGAAGGACCCCTTCACCGCCGCTTACCTCCTTCCCGACCCGCTGGCGAGCGCCACCCGGCGGACCAGCAGGCGTGAGAGCAGGTTGAGTATGAGGGTTACCACCATGAGCAGCAGGCCCACCTCGATCAGGCTGGCGATGTGAAGGGGATCGAAGGCTTCGCTGAACTCATTGGCAACCACCGCCGCCATGGAGTAGGCGGGCTGGAAGAGCGAGACCGAGACCGAGCGGATATTGCCGATGACCATGGTGACGGCCATCGTTTCACCCAGAGCCCGGCCAAGTCCAAGGATGGTCGCCCCGATGATACCGGACCAGGCGTTGCTGAGCGCCACCTTGATCGCCTCCCAGCGGGTGGCCCCCAGGGCGAGCGCCGCTTCCCGCTGGGAGACTGGTACAGCCAACAGAACATCACGGGATACGGAAGCAATGGTGGGGATGATCATGACCGCCAGCACCACCCCCGCGGTCAGCATCCCAAAGCCGATGGGCGGACCGGCAAAGAGCGGAATGAACCCCAGCTGCGCCCCCAGCCAGACCTCAAACTTCTGCACCAGCGGAGCGAGCACGAAGATCCCCCACAGGCCGTAGACGACGCTGGGGATCGCCGCCAACAACTCCACGAGGAAAGAGAAGGGGGTACGGATCGAAAGTGGAGCGATCTCCGCCAGGAAGATCGCCACCCCCAGACTGACGGGCAGGGCCAGGGCAAGTGCCAGGAAGGACGAGTAGAGGGTACCCCAGATGTAGGGGAGTGCCCCAAACTTGTCTACGTAGTTCCACTCTCTGCTGGTCAGGAAGCTGATTCCGAAACGCCGGATCGCCGGCCAGGCCTCCCAACCCAACGCCACCACCATTGCGGCCATCAAGATCAGGATGAGGGAGCCGAAGAGAGTGGTACCGCTGTGAAAGAGGTAGTCGGCGTAGCCCTCGTTGGTCTTTCTCATTGCCTTGCTTTCTTTCTCCATCGGTCTCCCCCGGTAAAGTCCTCAGGCTACTCACAGGCAGTGCAACCGGGCAGTCTCATCAGGCAGTTCAGTACTCGATGCTGCGCACCGATTCGAGGACTTTGGCCTCGAGATTGTCGGGAAGCGGTACATAATCCAGGCTCTCGGCCGTCTGGTCGCCATTCTTGAGCACCCACTGCAGCACGTCGACCAGGGCCTTGCCCTTGGTAGCGTTTTGCTGCTGCTTATACACCAAAAGCCAGGTCAGGCCAGCGATCGGGTAGGCATCGGATGCAGCCGAGTTAACCGTCATCATCCGGAAGTCGGCCGGCATCTGGTCGGCAAAGCCGGCCAGAGCAGCCCGGGTACTCTCGACGGACGGCTCGATGAAGTTGCCTGCCTGATTTTGGATCAGGGCGTACGTCAGGTCGTTCTGGAGCGCATACGCGAGCTCCACGTAACCGATGGCACCTTGCGTCTGGCGGACGTAGCCGGCCACACCCGGGTTGCCCTTACCGGCGGCCGCCTCGACCGGCCAGGTTACCGACGTGCCCGCGCCGACCTTCTCCTTCCACTCGCTGCTTATGGCCGCAAGGTAGCTGGTGAAGATGTTGGTCGTGCCACTCCCGTCTGAACGGTGAATTACCGCCACCGGCAGATCCGGCAGCTGCACATCCGTGTTGGCGGCCGTAATCCGGCTGTCATTCCACCGGGTGATCTTGCCAAGGAATATATCCGCCAGTACATCCGGAGTCAGCCGGAGTCTTTCGCTTCCAGGCAGGTTGTAGACCACGGCAACCGCCCCCGCCACCGTCGGGATGTGCAGCAGTTCGGCGGGAGCCGCATTCAACTGTTGATCAGTGAGTGGAGCATCGGACGCGCCAAAGTCGACGTTCCGCTCCGAGATGGCCCGGATGCCGCCGCCGCTGCCAATTCCCTGGTAATTGATCTTGACACTGGGGTTGTGCGTGTTATACTCAGCGAACCACTTCTCGTAGAGGGGCTGTGGGAAGGTAGCTCCTGCTCCGAGCAGCGTCACCTGAGCCGCATCCTCGGGAGCCGTTCCGTCGTTCTCTGCAGGACGTTCTCCTCTTTGCCGGGTTACCACCGCGGCCACGACGGCGGCAGCAATCAACACTGCCACCACCAGCCAGAGCGCCGATCGGCCACCCCGACGCTGATTAGCCATGGTCATACCTCCTGTGGATTTTATCGGCGTTTACAGCTTGCGATCCAAACGACGAAAGTATCTGCTAACCCCGCTACAAGCCTACAGCCGACAGGTTACAGCAATGTTACGATGCTATCGGATTAGCCAAATCGGCCGGTAATGTAGTTTTCTGTCCGTTCATCCGTGGGGGTTGCGAATATCTGGGCTGTTGGGCCGGCTTCGATCAGCCTTCCCATGAGGAAGAAGGCCGTCCGGTCAGCGATACGTCCGGCCTGCTGCAGATTGTGGGTGACGATTACGATCGTCAGTTCATTCTTTAGTTGAATGAGCAGCTCCTCGATACGTCCGGTCGCGATAGGGTCGAGGGCGGAGGCGGGCTCGTCGAGGAGCAAGACCCGCGGGTTGACTGCCAGAGCCCTGGCGATACAGAGTCGCTGCTGCTGCCCGCCAGAAAGCCCGAGAGCCGACTGGGAGAGGCGGTCCCTGACTTCGTCCCACAAGGCAGCCTTGCGGAGACTCTCCTCCACGATGCGGTCGAGCTCGGCCCGATTGCGTATGCCGCCAAGACGCGGTCCGTACGCGACGTTTTCCCAAATCGAGCTAGGGAAAGGATTGGCCCGCTGGAAGACCATCCCGACCAGGCGGCGGAGCAGCACGACATCCACACGCCGGTCGTAGATGTTGAAATCGTCGAGATAGACGTGGCCGGTTACGACCGTCCCCGGGATCAACTCGTTCATCCGGTTCAGAGAGCGTAAAAAGGTAGATTTTCCGCAGCCAGAGGGGCCGATCAGCGCCGTGATGGCCCGGGAGGGAATGTCAAGACTCACATCGAAAAGCGCCTGCTGGTTTCGGCGATAGAAAACGGAAAGGTTACGGGTAGAAATGCGCCCGGGCGCTACGGTAGTTTGCGGATCGGAGACCAGCTCATGCCTCACCAGCGCAATTCCTCTCCCAACCTGACCTGCCGGCGTAAACACCCCAGCTACTCCCTGCCTGCCCCTGCCTGCTGCACTTCCACGTCACGGAATCGGTAGCCGACGCCCCGCACGGTCTCGATCAGCCGCGGCTCTGAGGGGTCCTCTTCTATCTTCTGCCGCAGCCGCACGATGTGAACGTCGATCGTCCGGGTATCGCCGGCGAAATCATATCCCCAAACCTTCTGCAACAAGACGTCCCGGGTGAGGACCACACCCTTGTTTGCCATCAGCATTCGCAGCAGGTCGAACTCTTTGGGTGCGAGGTCGATCCGTCGTCCGCCGACCGTCACCTCATACTTCTGCGGATCCAGGGTTACATTCCCCACTCGCAGCAGCGAACCGGTCTCTTCGCCTCCCGGCGCAGTCCGGCGCAGTACCGCCCGTACCCGGGCGACCAGCTCACGCGGGCTGAAGGGTTTGGTGATGTAATCGTCTGCTCCCAACTCGAGCCCGAGGACCTTGTCGGTCTCGTCGCCCCGAGCCGTGAGGATGATGATAGGCAGAGACGGATGCCTCTGGCGCAGCAAGCGGCAGACATCGAGCCCGCCCAGTCTGGGGAGCATCAGGTCCAGCAGAACGAGGTCAGGATGGCCGGCTTCCACCTTGTCGAGAGCTTCCTGACCGTCGGCGGCGGCGATGGCGGTAAAGCCCTCCCGCTCGAGGGTAAAGCGAACAAGCTCTACTATGCTGGGCTCGTCATCCACCACCAGCACTTTCACCAGCCAGGACTCTCCCCCTACTCAATTGCCGGCAGGCCGGCATACTCGCAGGCCGGGCTGCAACTCAACCCGGACGCCAGCCGCGTCTCCAGGGTAGCCCAACGCCAAAAGGCTTGTCAACGAATATAGCTCCGGGGTCTGCCGGAATCATCAAAGTCCCGTGATTATTCCAGACAAGCGCAGCACATAAATGATTGCGCCCAGAAGACCCAGGAGCAGCATGCGGCCGAGCCAGGCCCGTATCACGCTGCCATCGTCCATGTGGATCCCCTCTTCCGCTGGTTAATTTAATCACAAGCGCCGCGCCACCGGACGTAAAGAAACCGTAAACGAATTGTAAACCCGGCCGCCGCACACCCTACTTTTCTTGTCCCGCTTCCCACCCCGGCTGGCCACCAGTCGCTCCGGACGGCGCTTTGCCCGCAGGCTCGGCCGTCGCAGCCCGTACGGCTTCCAAAGCCAAAAGCAGCAGGGCTGAAGCTGGAAAGAGCAGCGTGGTGGCTGCAGCTACTACCCCGGAGTCGTTGGCGGCAAAGGCCACCAGGCTCGCGATGGCACTGGCCATCATGCCACGGGCGAGGTAGGGCCTGTCGGCCAGAAGCCGGCGAAAGCCCGGAGTGGGGCGCAAGAAGAGCAGGGTCAGGGTCACGAGCCCGATGGCAAACCCCCAGGTCCAGATACTGTAGCGCATGATCTTGATGTTGGTGGCAAGCTTGCGGCCGATGGTCTGCCAGAGAGCCGCCACACCCTCTTCGCGAATCGATCCCACCAGCAACCCCAGATGCGAACGGACCGGGGCCGGACGCAGCGAATCGAGCACGGCCAGCCCAGCCACGACCAGCATCAAAGCCAGCAACGCCCACAGCCAGTTGCGGCGGGAAAGGCTCCAACCCTTGGGCGCGGTCGAATCGTTCTGCCCGCCCCGCCGGTCGCTACGGCTTTGTATGATGGCCTCTTCCCACGCTCCCAGCAGCGCCACTGCTCCCGCCGCTGCGGCCGTCAGTGCTCCGCCGAAGTTGGCGCCCCAAAACGGCAAGGCGATCACCAGAACGGTGATCAGCCCCAGGACCGCCGGCAGGAAGACTACCCACCGGGCCCTCTGCATCTCTGTCTCCTGTGCTTCCGGCCGCGACCGGCATCCGTGCCCCGGCTTGAGCATGGGCGTGGACGTGGGCCTTGGCCTAGATCTAGGTCTGGTAAGCCAGTCGAGCGCGGCCGTCCAAACCAGCGTGGCCGAACCTACCAGAACCCCCATGTACTCATTGCCGATACCGTAATAGCGTGCCCCCACCGCCGGGTCATACCCCAGCACGGACCGGCGCATGAAACCCGCCCCGGTCAGGATGTCAACAGTCAAACCGACCGTCACCAGCGCGGCCACCCACACGACCGCCCGGTAAGGCCGGCACAGAACGATGAGGAGCAGTAGGGCTGCCACTACTGAACCGCCCATTGCTCCCGCCAGGGTCGTCCCCACCCCCCGGGAGTGCAAGGGAGTGGTAAAAAGTAAGGCGGCCGGGACTATGACCAGCGTGACCACCATCAGCGAGAGGACATTCCCCAGCGCGTCCAGCCAACGTCCAGCAGGCAAACGTCCGGAAGCGGCAGCCAGCAAGAGGGCGAGGAG
>JBLNBY010000337.1:0-5138 GCA_050260295.1 Bacteroidota bacterium | reverse complement strand
ATGCGGCTGCGGCTCACTGCTTCTGTGGGACTTGCCCCCAACAAGTTCCTGGCCAAGATCGCTTCGGATCTCCAGAAACCCGATGGACTGACGCTGGTGCGTCCACAAGACGTAGACGATCTGCTCCTGCACCTACCCCTCGAGAGGTTCTGGGGTCTGGGGGTAAAAAGCCGGGAGCGATTGGAGAAGGTCGGGATAAGCAGCGTTGCTGACCTGCGGCCACTTTCCCGGGCACAGTTGCGGGCACTCCTCGGTTCTTGGGGAGAGGAGGTCTACGACTTGATCCGGGGTATCGACGCCCGTCCAGTAGCCGCTCCTGGACCTGCCAAGTCGGTTGGGCGGGAGTTTACTTTCCCCGAGGACATACGGGGCGACAGTCGCGTCCGCCAGGAGTTGGGTCGCCTCTCCCGGCTGGTTGCCGCCCGCCTCGAGGATGAACACCAGGCGGGCCGGACGGTGGTGCTCAAGGCCCGTTACGCCGACTTCACCACCCATACCCGCAGCCGTACACTCCCCCGCTCCCTGTGGCAGGCTGCCGACATTTATCGGGTGGCCTGTGACCTGGTACAACAGCTTCCCCGGCCTGCCGGTCCATTTCGCCTGCTCGGACTCTCTCTGGCAGGTCTCGTACCCTACCGGCAGCTTCCGCTCCTCTGCGAGAAACCATCTTCGTCCGTGGCCGAGGCGGGAACCACAACCACAGCCACCGACTCGGCCAAAGCTACGGCACAGTTACAGACCGGGCCGAAGACCACGCCACAGGCCGAGCTACCGGCCGAACTACAGGCCGAACTACAGACTCCGGCCGATCCCAACCGGCTAGACAACATAGACAGCCTGGTGGCAAGCATCAACCGGAAGCTTGAACAGGCCGGAGAGGCTCGAGGGAAGGGGCCCTTCCTCTCCCGGGGCTGGCCGGGAAAGGCTGGCCGCAGCTGATTACCGTGGCCGGGGTTGGAGAGAGGAAACCGTCACGTGGAAGATACAGGAATGGAATACTTGCAGGACGTGCCCCAGCTGCGCTGGATCACCAAATGAAGCCGGGGCGTACCGCCCCGGCTTTCCCTGCTCTCTCAATCTACCATTAGTCATTTCCGTTGGTTTCTGCCCCATTCAGGCCCGCCGCTTGACCAGGTCATTGTTGCGCGAGAAGGGCGAACGCTCCCGCTCGAGCTCCTGACGGATACGGCGGTTGAGAATCCGCAGATAGGTACCTTTCATACCGAGTGAACGGCTTTCAATCACATTAGCCGAGCCGAGCTTGCGCAGGGCATTGACGATGACCGACCGGGTGATGCCAGCCTCGTCCGCCACGCGGGATGCCACGAGCATACCCTCGTCGCCCTCAAGCTCATCGAGAATCTTCTGCATGGCGACGACTTCGGAATAGGATAGGCTGCGGATGGCCGCCCGCGCCCGCTGCCGCTCTTCTGCCTCATCCTCTTCCTCAAGATCTTGCGCGTTGGCAATCGCCATGCCAGCTACGGTAGCGGCAAACTCGGCGAGAAGCTCTTCCTCCGGGCTGGACTGACCGGAATGATAAATGAAGAGAATCGTGCCGACCCGCTGGCCGCCACCAATGACGGGGACGATCATGGATGGGTAGCTCACCAACCTCTCGGCTTCAACTCCCGAGGAGGTCGCCCCCACTTTCAGCAGCGTGCCATTCATCTCCTCAGGAATCCGCTGGTCGTTTATCCAGTCGGACTCGAAGGAAAAACCGTCCTGATCAGGGTCAGTGGCGTACCCCAGGATCTTACCCCGCTGAGATATCACATAGACGCTGGCCTTCTCCGAACCATCCATGAGAGCTGCGCAGAGGTCGTGGAAGTCCACTCCCATCCCCTCACGCTGCAGCAGCTGGATAAGGCGAGAGCTCCGCTTGTGAAGCATCGCTTCATTCATCCTGACTACAAACCTCCGCTCCCGTACCGGGTCTGAGGAGCCGACCCGTCATACTTGTCAATGGAGTTTACTATTAACAAAATAGTCTCCCCGATGCAAGCATACCGGCATCCACCGTGCTTGTCAACGAATTCACAGATCAGGTTCGCAATTCCTCGACGTTTCCCTGCCATTATCACGAATTTTTGGCCGAAATTCACCCAACATATTTTGCCAGTCCTCGATCCCCCACTTGTCAGACGGCTCGAGTGCTGCCGACCAGGCCTTGGAAGGCAGAATGAATACCAGGGCGGAAGCACCAGAGGAAATACATACGGGCGAAACATGGGATCAAGGGTTGCGCGAGTGCCAATCAGGTGCTACAATACCCACGTCGGCGGTGCCGAAGTGGTGGAATTGGCAGACGCGCTACATTCAGGGTGTAGTGGGCTTAAGCCCGTGCGGGTTCAAATCCCGCCTTCGGCACCAAAAAAGAGTCGCACCGGTTGATGCCGGTGCTTTTTTGCAACTGGGCAACTGAGCAGACTGGCCGGGAAGGAGGAGAGCCGATGAAGCTGATGCTGGCTGTCGTGGAAGATGACGACGTTCCTGCCTTGATGGAAGCGCTCGCCGCCGCTCGCATCGGCGCCACCAAGCTGGCCAGCACTGGCGGTTTCCTCCTGCAAGGCAACACTACCCTGCTCATCGGTGTTGACGACGCCCGGACCGACGAGGTGTTGCAGATCATCCGCAAGGTGGCCGTCCGGCGGCGCATGGTCCTGCCCACCACCGCCTCCGAGGGTATCTCTCATCTCAGCCTCCCGATCGAGGTCGAGATCGGCGGCGCGATCGTCTTTACGCTGGAAGTGGAGTCTTTCTACCGCGTCTGACCCGGGGTTGTATTACATCGGAACGCCGGCGTGCCACTGGGGTGCGGCGGCGATTTTTCGTACCAGTTGTTCTGCGGATTGCGCGGACACGGGCAGCAGGTGGTTCACCTGCTCCCTAGGTTGCTTGAGACGGACTATCCAGCTTTCCACCGGCTTCCCATGAATGGGTAGACCAGGAGCAATCTCTGCAAGCGGTATGAGTACGAAGAGGCGTTCGGTAGTGCGAGGGTGCGGGATCACCAGCTCCGGGCTCTTCCACTTCCTCTCTATCCACCGCGATTCATCATCCCACGACCCCTCGCCCCACCAGACAAGGTCAAGGTCGATCTCCCGGGGTCCCCAACGAAAAGGAGTGTGGCGGCCCATATCCTGCTCGATCTTCTTGCAGAGAGCCAGCATACTGGGGGGATCGGTACTGCTGCGGACCGCAACTGCCGTATTGAGGAAGTTCGCCTGGTTCGTATACCCCACCGGCGAGGTCTCGTAGAGGGAAGCGACCGCCAACACTTCTGCGCCCCCACCCGTGTCGCCACCCAGCCGGGAGATGGCTTCTTTCAGGTACGCCTGACGATCTCCCTCGTTTGAACCGAGGCTGAGGAAGTAGATGACCACACCGACTCCTCCCGCTCGACCTGCTGCACCTTGTCCTGGCCCGTCTCAGCCCTGCTTCCCGGCACCGCGTACCACCGCATCCGTCATCCGGCAGGCCCGCACTACCGGCAGCACGTCGTGGACACGGACTATGTCCGCCCCTCCGGCTACGGCCAGTACCACGGTGGCCATGGTCCCCTCCAGTCTTTGCGACACCGGCAAGCCGAGAATCTGGCCGATCATGGACTTGCGGGAAGTACCGACCAGTATCGGACGGCCAATCCGCCCAAACGCGGGCAACTGCCGGAGAAGTTCGAGGTTTTGAGCCAGGTTCTTGCTGAAACCAAACCCCGGGTCGACGGCGACCCGGTCCGGTGCCACCCCGTTTTCTTCGAGCCATCGCACCCGCCCATCCAACCAGGCACAAACTTCGGTGACCACATCGTCATACTGGGTATACCTCTGCATATCCTGGGGGTTACCGCGCATGTGCATGACCACGACACCGGCGTCGTGGTTTCGCAGAACATCCAGCATCTGCGGATCGAATTGCTGCCCACTCACGTCGTTGATGATGGTTGCTCCGGCGGCAAGGGCACGCTCGGCCACCCGGGCCTTACGGGTGTCGACCGAAACCTGGACCTGCGGCGGCAACTGCCGGACTAGCTCTTCCACCACCGGTATTACCCGCCGCAATTCCTCGTGTTCCGGGACGGTCGCCGCTCCCGGGCGGGTCGACTCGCCGCCGACGTCGATGATCTCCGCTCCCTCGGCGGCCATCATCAACCCATGATGAACTGCACTCTCGAGGTCGTTGAAGGCATTGCCATCAGAGAAGGAATCGGGGGTGACGTTGAGGATACCCATGACCAGCGTGTGGTCAAGGATGAGGGTATTGCCCCGTCCCACCTGCCAGCGATGCGGCGGCATGTGACTGCGTGCAAGACTTGGGTTGCCCAACGTAACGAGCTCGTCTTTCAGTGTAGCAAGACCTCCCACAAAGCAACACTCTGACTCCAAACAGCACTGTAACTCCGCAGCCAGCCTCGTTGTAGCACAATGCCGATAATAACCATTGCGTTCAACGTCGCATGAGCGAATACGGCCGGCCACAACGAGCGCTGCCGTTCATAGATGAGTGTAAGCATGGCGCCTACGACGAAGAGGGCCGGATAGGCGAACCAATTCAGGTGCAGCAGGCCAAAGACGGCACTCTGGGCAACTATTGCCCGGTGGACTCCCCAGCGGGTACGCCAGGCCGGGTAGAGCACGCCCCGAAACCATATCTCTTCCGCCAGGGGACCTGCAGCAACCAGGAGCAAGACCAGCCCATACCGCTGCCAGGTTCCACTGGTCGCCGCCATCCAATTGACCATCTGCACCTGGCTGCCCTCGAGCATATCCATGGCCCGCTCGGGTCCGAACATGGCCGCAAGGCCCGCATACACGAGGCCGCTGCCGACCGACTCAGCAAACAGCAGAAGAAGACCCAAACCAATGCCCTTGATGATATAGGTAAGGGCGGGCGGATCGCCCAGACCGATCCAGTCCGCCAGCTCGTCCGCATCCCCGTTACCCGGCCGGTGGACCACCGTCAGCATGAGCCGCCGGCGTACCAGCCGGACAGCCAGCAGAATCAGGGTGATTTCCTGGGCGAAGCCGGCAATCAACAGCGTGGTTCCCTGCCCGGCCGCAGCAGAGGGAGCGCCCGTGACAATCGGGATTAACAGCCCCGCGAACAGCCCAAACAGGTTGGGGACGAGTACCACCCCG
>JBLNBY010000336.1:0-3253 GCA_050260295.1 Bacteroidota bacterium | reverse complement strand
CGCTGGTGGGCCTCCTCGACCAGGACTGCCAGCGGGTCTTCCGTCCAGCCGGAGAACGCCGGATCACGATACCCGATCTCGGTCCAGAAGCCGGCCACACCCCGGCGGACGATCTCCGGGAAGAGAGCGTTGATTCCCAGCTCCTGCATCTGGTCCAGGAAGATCCGGACACCGGCCCGGTTACTCAGTCCGGCAAGACTTCCCGCCCCCATCCACGCGCCACGCAACCCGACGGGCCGAAGTTCCTCGGCCAGGGGCGGTATCGAGACTGCCTCCCGGTATGCTTGCAGTGCCAGCTGGCGGGCTTCGTCCAGGCGGCCGGCCTCGAAACTCGCCCGTGCTGCTTCCAATTGTGAACTGGCTTGCCCGATCAACGATTCGATCTTCTCATAAGGTATGAAGGCCAGTCGTTGCCGGGCGTTCTCCAGGGTGGCTCGGGCTTTCTCCAGTGCTTCGCGGGCCTGGTTGATCCCCCGCTGGGCTTCGGCGCGGGTCTCTTCGCCAAGTGCCAGGCGGACCGCATTTATTAGCAGTTGGCGGGCGTGGCGGGCCTGGGAATCATCAGGGCCGCCAGCAGCAGCGGGGGCGGCGGCATCGGTATCGGCAGCGCTGGCGTCAGCGTCAGTGGCGGCGGCAGCCAAGAGGTTATAGCCGATGTAAAGGGCGTGCGGGGCCAGGATGGCGGCTGCGTTACGGTCGCGTTGGGCGGACCGGCTGATCATGTCACTGTCGAGCCAGGTGGCCAGCACCGAACCTTCACCGGTGGGTGCAGCCAGCACCACGGGATGACTCGTAGAGGTGGGGACGAGAGGAGGAAGTTCAGCGAAGAGCGCTGCCCCGTCCAGCGTGCTCTCCATGTAGGCAAACCGGCCCTCGCCGGAGTCTTCCCCGTAGGTCTGCAACGAGAGAATCGCGGCAAGGGAGTTCTCCGGACGGAGGCTTCGGTCTGGCTGATATGCCCCCGTCTCCCAGAAGGCCAGCACCCGGCCGCCGCCGGAAACGAAGCGTTCGACGGCAGCAACCTGGGCTTCGGTCAGCACGGGGTTGCTGGGGAAGACGAGGAGAGCGTATCCCCCCAATTCCCCGCGGGTCAGCTCATCGTCGTCCACGTAACCGAAGGAGAGGTCTTCGTCGTAGAGCACCGTGGTCAGGGCGTTGATCCAGGTGACCCATTCCAGCGGGCCGTACCAGTTGGCATCGATGTCCCGGTTGACGATGCCAATGAGCGGCGCAGAGTCTGCCGCGGGCTGAAGACCCGCAGTGTTGGACGATGCACCCGCCGCGGCGTGTGCCACTGGTACATGCCCGATAGTTGCCAGCGCGCAGATCCAACCGGGCAGAGCCAGGGCAAACGCCAGTGTCAGCCATCGCATTCTCATGTCGGGCCTCTCCTCTCTTAAACCTCAACTCCCCTGCCGTATGCCGTCCCGTCACGGGAGACCATCAGGGCTGCGCCAAGCCTGGCCTAAAGGAAGACCGGAACTTTACGCCGGAGCTTGGCCCGGGCACTGATCGTCTTTCTACTTCCTTGTCGCCGGGTTACTTCCTCTCGCGCATTTCTCTTGATCTCGCAAATCTCGTCCGGGGAATTGCGCAGGAAAGAGGCTACAGTTGCCGAATAACGCGGCTAGTAATTCGACGTACCTACCGATCATGGAGGTGTGTATATGGGTTGGCGAAGTGCCGGGCGCGGAAGTTGTGAACGGGGGCGCTTCTTCAGCGGGGTTTTCGGCACGTGGGTGTTGGCAATGTTGCTCGTTACCGTTGCCACCGCCGCCGATGCCCGCACGACGATAACCTATTTCGGTCCGAACCAGGAGGACTGGATCGCCTGGAGCAAGGAAACGGTCAAGGCCTTCGAGGCCAAGCACCCGGATATCAAGGTAGATGTAGTTTACGGTGACATGCAGAAACTGCTGGTGTCGGTCGCAGGAGGGTCCGTACCTGATGTCATCCATATCGATGGGGGTCTAGTGCCCCTGTATTCCCAAAACGGGCTTTTCCGCCCGCTTGACGACCTCATTCGCAACGACAAGAGTTTTGACGTACGCCAGTACTTCCCTGAACTGCTGCGGGCCATGCAGTGGAAGGGCAAACAGTATGCCCTGCCCCGGGCCTGGGGTGCAGTGGCGCTGGTCTACAATCGTAGACTGATCGACGAGGCAGGCGTGTCCTACCCCAACGAAAACTGGACCTGGGATTCGCTTGTCACCGCGGGCAAAAAGCTGACGCGTGATCTGAACGGCGACAACTACCCGGACGTGTTCGGTTTCTATGACAGCTGGGGCAACGCCAATCGTTTTCCCATCTGGATTTGGCAGGCTGGTGGTGACATCTGGACCGCCGATTTCACCGACACCGTCATTGACAGTCCGGCCGCTCTCAACGGGCTGCGTTTCTACTATGAGTTGTATTACAGGCACCACATCGGGCCGCGGGTCGTAGGCGGCACACCCTTTGACGAACCGGGCATCAACACCGGCAACCAGGATGAACTCTTCCGTACGTCCAAGGTGGCCATGGTTCACTCGACCCGTTACTTCAGCCCCGACCAGGTCAGTTGGGATATAGCCCCGTTGGCCAAAGGACCTGCCGGGCGCCATACCATGCTCATCCCCAGCGCGGCAGGCATTTTCTCCGATGCCCCTCATCTCGAGGAAGCCTGGGAGTTTCTGAAGTTCTTCGTCTCTGACGAGGGCTTCTTGGCCGGCGACAAGCTCAGCCCCATGCGGCCGGTCTACCAGGGTGCGATTCCGCCCACGCTGTCGCTGGCCAGGGAGTGGCTGACCCGCCGGAAGGATATCAAGGACTACGTCTGGTTGCTCGTGGCTGAACAGGGGCGGCTCAATACGCTCGACAATCCGCTCGCTACGCTCAGCTACAGGAGCAATATAGCAGTGGCTCTCAATGCGGCAGCTCAGGGACAGAAGAGCCTTGAGCAGGCGATCAGGGAAGTGGCCGACCAGTGGCGGACGGGTTTGCGGCAGGCGTTGAAGCGGTAGGCGGTGCGGTAAGGAGATGGTGGCCATGAGCGGTATTTCGGTTTCCACGTGCAGATGTACCGTAACCATCTGCAGGGGAGCCGTGCGCGCACTCATAGCAACCCTGACGGCTGGATTAGCTTCCGGAATCTTGTTGGGAGCCATGTTTGGAGGGACCACATTCGTGCAGGCGCAGACGGCAGCAGGAACCGGAGCCGAGAACAAGACTGAAACAGTAGCATGGGGGTTGCCCAATCCAGGATTTGAGGCCG
>JBLNBY010000335.1:0-3689 GCA_050260295.1 Bacteroidota bacterium | reverse complement strand
AAGGGCAATGAGTTCGTTCACAATGTTGGTGACTGCCGAGGGTGCGAGCTGGCTGCGCCGGGCGATCTCACCCCTGGGGATCGGGCCGTGGCGGCGAATGAGGTCTAGCACCACCGACCGGTTGATGTTGCGCATGCCCGGAAAGTTGACGGCCCGCATTGCAGCTTCGCCTCCCGTACAGGTGGCAGTTCACCAGAGGTGCGGAGTTTCACCACGACGTGATGGAAGTCTGATTAAAAAAGCCAAAAGACGGTGCTCGTGCCTGTCTCTACTGCCTATCTTTTGTCACCATGTGTAATAAGTGGGCGACACAAAACGGTCACCGTCGATTCCTATTAAATGATTCGCTGGCGGTGGAGGGATTCCTTCTCAACCTTGGCGAAATTTCGTGACGACGGGGGTGGGGCCGGATGTGGCCGCCACCACGGAGAATCACGTTTGGTTTGGAGGCGTAGTTTGATGGCTGAGACGCAGGCGGAGCAGGGGCAAAAGCAAGCGCAAGGGCAAGGAAAAGGGCAGGCGCAGGGGCAGGGTCAGCCGCAAGGGCAGAACCAAGCCCAGGAGAAGCAGCAGGGTCACCAGGCCCATACCCGGTCGGCGCGGTTGCTGCCGGGTGAGAGGGAAGGCCGCCGCATCAAGGTGGTTATGCTGGGGGCGGGCAGTGGGTTCACCCAGCCGTTGGTGACCGATATCCTCAACATTCCGAGCCTGCCGGGCGGGGAAATCGCCCTGGTCGATATCGATACCGGGCGGCTGGAGTTGGCGCACCAGCTAGTGGCCAAGCTTATCAACATCATGGGCAAGGAAGGCAGCTGGTCCGTGTCGGCGACGACGGAGAGGCGGCAGGCGCTCCGGGGGGCTGATTACCTCGTCAACTGCATCGAGGTGTCGGGAACGAAGGCCGTTAAGTTCGACTACGAGATTCCGCTCAAGTATGGGGTGGACCAGTGCATTGGCGACACCATCGGTCCGGGCGGGTTGATGAAGGCGTTGCGCACGATCCCGACCTGGGTTGAGGTGTTGAAAGACGCCGAGGAGATCTGCCCGCAGGCCCTGGTGCTGAACTACACCAACCCGATGAGCATGATGTGCCTGGCGGCGTCAAAGGTCACCAAGATGCAGGTGGTTGGGTTGTGTCACAGCGTTCAGGGCACGAGTCACCTGCTGGCGCGTCATGCGGGTGTTCCTTACAACGAAATGCAGTGGAAGTGCGCCGGGATCAACCATCTGGCGTGGTTCACCGAGTTGACCCACGACGGGCGGGATCTCTACCCGGTATTGTTCGAGAAGGCGCGTGACCATAAGAGTGAGTTCTACCAGGGCGACCCGGTGCGGTGCGACATGATGCTGCACTTCGGGGCTTTCATCACTGAGTCGAGCGGCCACTTGAGCGAGTATCTTCCTTATTATCGTAAGCGCAAGGATCTGATGGAGAAGTACATCCGCAGCGGTTACCGGGGCGAGAGTGGCTTCTACGCCCGCAACTGGCCCAACTGGCGGCGGGGGACGGATGAGCACCGGCGCAAGGCGATTGCCGGCGAGGTGGAGATCAAGACGGAACGGAGCTGGGAGTACGCCAGCTGGATCATCGAGGCGCACCAGACGAACCGGCCCTTCGTGATTCACGGGAATGTGATCAACCACGGGCTGATCGACAATCTGCCGCAGGGACAGTGCGTCGAGGTGGCGGTCATGGTCGACGGCAATGGGTTCAACCCCTGCCGGTTTGGGGAGTTGCCGCCGCAGATGGCCGCCATCTGCCGCAGCAACATGGCCATGTTTGAACTGGGTGTCATCGCGGCGCTGGAAAGCAGCCGGGAAGCAGCGGCCCACGCGCTGATGCTCGATCCGCTGACGGCGGCGGTGCTGTCGCCGGCCGAGGTCAAGCAGATGACCGAGGAGCTGATCGAGGCCGAGCTGGAGCTGTTGCCCGGGTTTCAGCGGGGGTGAGGTTCTCCGGGAGCCCGGGTTCCTGGACAATGCTCGAATGTCCGATGTGGAGGCCGGGGTGAACGCCCTGAGCTGGGACGGGAGGTCCGGGTTGGCCCGGCCCTCCCGCTTTTCCTGCCCCGGGCGTTGGGGGGTGGGCTACGTTTGCTTTCTTGCAACATTGAAGCGGGAGGTAAGGTTGCAAAAACGCAACCGACGGGCTGCCCAGAGCCCGGGAACCGGCCAGGGGGGACACCCGGAAAAACCCTCTCGCGGGAGAAGCCCAGCTAGATATCACATGGTTTAATCTCAACCTGTGCCCTGACCACCTTCCAACCCTTTTTCCGGGGCGAAGGTTGCATCTTTGCAACCTGCTTTCCTGCGGTTATGTTGTATTTTTGCAACCCAACCCTTGTACTTCGATTTACCCATGACCCCACTGCAGACCTCGCGGAGTGACTAAGCAGACAGTTCGCTGGACACATACCCCAGCGCTGGCATAATATGGGTGTGTAGGAATCAATACCCACACAGTCTCCGGAGGGATGGCGGTGGCCCAGGACACAAGCCAAAAGGTACCCGGCCGGCCCAAGCGCGAGGAGCGGAGTGCGCGGGCTGCGCGTTGGGACAGACCGGGACATATGAGTCTCGAGTTTGAGCGATACACTTTCACCGGACCTTCTGACTTGTTGACCGCGCCTCTCTCAAGCACAGCCATGGTACTCTACCTCATTTTGGCTAACTGTTATCCTAAGCAGGCTGGCGAAGTCACGGTCGCGACCGAGGACTTGGCCCGGCAACTCGGTATGTGCCGCCAGACGCTCTACCGCCGCATCTTGGAACTGGCCGCGGGTGGTTGGGTGCGTATCTTGTCGCGTGGCCCACGCGGCACTCGGCTGGCCTTCTGCAATCCGGTCCTCGCTGAGCGAGAAGCTGAGGTCGAGAGAGTGCGCACGCGTCTAAACCGGGCTCGTTTCGGGGGTGAGGCGCTCATGAAGGAGTGGTTGAACCTGCTGGTGGACTCGTCGGAGTACGACGACAATGCCCGGCCGGGTTTTTTACAGAATCCGCTCACAGGTGAGAACCTAGAATATGATCGGTGGTACGCGGCGGGGGTAGCGTTCGAATTCAACGGCCCGCAGCATTATCATCCCACGGACATCTACCCCGATCCCCGCCAGGTCGACGAGACGAAGGCGCGGGACTTGATAAAGAAAGGTATCAGCCACGACCAGGGCGTCGTCCTCATCACGGTCGAGCCCCAAGATCTAACGCTCAAGGGTATGCAGGCCAAGACCGGGAAGTACTTGCCGCTGCGGAAGGTCCGTCCCGATGACCCCGTGCTTCGCTTCCTCGTTTACGCGAGTGAAAGGTATGTGTCCAAGGCTACCGGCAAGGGGCAAGGAAAAAAGTCGCGTTTCTCGTGATCTAGCGGCAGGAATTGGTGGGGTAGTGCCGAAGACAAGGAGCGTAGCTTTCATCCGGGTTGCGCCCCCAAAACCCGCCGTGGGGTGCAGCCCCCTTTTTCTATTGCTGGCTCTACAGCCTGGTCACCGCTTGTGCTTGCGCTCATGCTTGTCGACTGCCGGTTGGCCGTCGGGTGACCGGTCGCCACAGAGCCAGGTGTTGCAGAACCAGCCGTCACGGAGTCGGTAGCCACAGAGCGGCTGGCTATAGAGCTTGTCGCCACAGAGCCGCTCCGCTGGCCACAGAGCTAGCCGTCAGAGAGCCAGGGGTCAGAGAGCCAGCGGTCACACAGC
>JBLNBY010000334.1:0-5985 GCA_050260295.1 Bacteroidota bacterium | reverse complement strand
TATGGATGACAGAAAATCCCGAGCCCGCCCGCCTCCCGGATCTTCTGGAAACACCAGACGCTGGATGCATACTGATAACGGTCGACACCGGCCGGCATTTCACCAAGATCCTGCATCACCGCCTCTACTTCTTCCCGGTATCTGTCCGGCTCATACCGGAAGAGGTCATTGATGCTGAAACGCCCGCCGAAATTGATTATATGGATTGGATTCTCCGGCGGATGCACTTCCTCCCCCGGGAAGATACGCAAATCGTGTTCTACTTCCGCATAGGCCGCCTGTGCTTCCAATGACGGGTGGTATAGCCCATGATCGGTAACCGCCATGAAGTCAAGCCCAATTCGCCGGCAAGCACCCGCCACATAGGCAGGCGCCTCCTTCCCATCCGAATGACGACTGTGCATGTGCATGTCGCCTTTGAAAGGCCGCCGGACGAAGAGGTCTTTCCCGAGCGAGTACACGGAGAACGTGAAGCGACGGCGTTGCCCCTCCTCCTCAACCAGCAAGGTATGTTCTCCCTCGCCGGCAAAGTGGAAGGAGACCTGCAGTGTGCCATGGAAGGCAGTCACCTTCTCCGTCTGAACAGGACCGCCCTCCATCGGGATACACTTGATCTCATACTCTCCCGCTTCTTCGAGATCCCCAAAGAAGCTGCGAATGGTAATGTTCGACTTCGTGTCTGCCGGCACGACTCTGGGCCAGACGTCGAAGTACAGCCTTGTAGCAGCCATAAGGGTGGTCCCCTTCCTTGTTGGACGCCCTTCCTACTCCTGAATGAGAGCTACCGGTCCCGTCTGCCCTTCAAAGATGAGCTGCATGATGGCTACATCGAGCCAGCGCCCGAACTTGCAGCCCACTTCCTTCATGACGCCCACCATGCTGAAGCCAAAAGCAGCGTGCAGGTGGATACTGGCGGCATTACCCGCCTCGATCCGTGAGATGACAGTGTGCAGGCCCGCCCGCCGACCTTCTTCCAGTATCGCCGCCATGAGCTTACGACCTATCCCCTGCCCCCGGTGCTCAGGGTGAACATAAACCGAAAGCTCCGCCGTTCCGTCGTAGGCAGGCCGGTCCGACCACCTGCTGAGTGAGGCCCAGCCCCAAACATGGCCAGCAGCAACCATCACCAGGATCGGGTGACGTTCATCATGCGCCGCAAACCAGCTCTCCATCTCCGCCATACTCTTGGGGGTGGAATCGAACGTGGCCGTCGTGTTGAGGATGGCATCGTTGTATATCCCACGGATTGCCGGAATATCCGCCTTTGTAGCCGGGCGAAGCAAGAGATTCACCTGGTTGGACCCACCCTGCACTTGACTGCTGCTCAACCTTGACCCCATCTTCCCACGCGGTTTAGATCTCGGCACCGCCTATAACCTGATGGACGCCAGTATGGCCCTGCGAAAGCCACCGCTCTATGGACCGCATAGCCACCTCTGCATCCTCTTTCTCCAGATAGCGCCCAAACACGAAGCCATTGACAACCAACTCCCACCGGCCCGTCTGGGTCGGTCGGATAGACAGGTTCGACAGGTCTGCTATCTGCAGTCCATCCTGTGATTTGACCCAGGCTTTGCCCGTCGGGGCACGGCTACCGGCCGAGGCTGGACTGCCCCCACGGTTGGCCGGATATGGATTGGGATACGAAATGGGCGTGGAAATCGGTTGCTTGCGAAAGTTACCCGTCTTATCAACCAGGAAAACCTACCTCCCATTCAACTGATCGGCGTCACGGCGTCATCTAGCGGGCGATCTCCCGGATGACCGTCTCGGCAAAATCGGCCACATGGGCTTTCTCGGTATCAAACGCAGTCATCCATCTGACCTCTACCTCGTCCGCAGTAGCATTCTCATCCCAGACATAGAAGAAGCATTCGGCCTGCAGCCCGGGAACCGCCCAGCGGGGTATGCGGGCAAAGACAGCGTTGGCCTCCACCTTTTGCGTAATAGTAACGCCTGGTACCCCATCAAGTCTATCAGCAAGCAACCGGGCCATACGGTTGGCATGCGAAAGAGAGGATATCCACCCCGGCATACGCGGTGATCTCTCGCAGGCTAACGCCCAGGCTGGCAGCGGCATTCGCCAACCGTGCTCCATGCATATGCAGGAGCAATGCATGGTCATGAACAAACTCTGCCAGCTCCCGAATCTCTTCCGGGGTGTATACAGTACCATATTCGGTCGCCTGTGTGATGGAGAGCTCCCGGGGCTGCGAGTGGTGCTCAACCCCCAGGCCATGCAGTCGGCACCGCTTCTGACCCACTCTTATCTTACCATCGGATGTGGGCAACGGGAGCGTTGTTATCACTGGCAAAGTTCATCATCGCTGGACTGCCCGACATCCCAGACCTCCTGCCCCACATTATCGTACCTGCACATCAGTTCGTCCAGCCATCTTCGGCCATCATCTCCTACACTACCTCACGATACTTGCCCGTCATCTCTTAATAAGGCGGTCCGTCTCAACTCGTGGGAGTCGTCTACCCCGAGCCCTCATGGTTCTCAGCCCACCGGTTGGCCGAGCAAGTGGCCTATACCACCGGCCGTGAGGATGGCAGCGGCGCTTGCAACGTCACTCTGACCGGCCTCCCGCACCTCGGAGAGCGGAGACCGGTCGCCTTGTTTCGCCCATTTATGTTCCCCCAGTTTCGTGTAGGGCAGCAACTCGACCTTCTCGACGTTCGGGAGCGTGCGTACGTACGATGCTAACACCGTCAGGTTTTCCTCCGTGTCGGTTATGCCCGGAATGAGCACGACGCGAATCCAGGCCGGAATACGTTGGTCGGCAAGGAAGCTGGCAAAACGGCGGATGCGAGCGGGGTCGCCCCCGGTCAGCCAGCGGTGTAACTGTGGATCCATCGCCTTGATATCCAATAGTACCAGGTCCGTGTACGCCAGCACTTCCCTGACTTCAGGACGCTCGACCCGGGCATACCCCGAAGTGTCCAGAGCCGTGTGAACTCCGGCTTCCCGGCAGCGCCGAAAGAGCTCCGCCACGAAGGCCGCCTGCAGCGTGGGTTCGCCGCCGGAGACCGTCACCCCACCGCCGGACGCTTTCATATAAGGGCGGTAACGAATGAGGTCGTTCCAGACCTCTTCGACATCTTTCTCCTGGCCGCCCCAAAGTGACCAGGTGTCCCGGTTGTGACAGAAAGCGCACCGCAGGGGGCATCCCTGCAGAAAAAGGACGTATCTTATGCCGGGACCGTCTAGCGTACCCATGCTTTCCACCGAGTGCACCCGCCCCCGGAGCGGTTGCAACTGCGGCTGTCGTTGCGGTTGCTGTCCCAGGCGCTGCTCAACCAGCCACCGGCCGGCGCGATCCCGGCCGACGGCCACATGTTGTTGCTCCCACTGTTCAATTGCCATTCGAATGCACTCCCCGACTCATCCGCTCGCCCGGCAACAGATGGCATGCTACTGCTACAGACGCTCGTGGAAGGTGCGGCTGATCACTTCCAGCTGCTGTTCACGAGTGAGCCGGATGAAGTTGACCGCATACCCGGAAACCCGGATTGTCAGCTGTGGATACTTCTCGGGGTGCTCCATGGCGTCCATGAGCGTCTCACGGTTCAAAACGTTGACGTTTATGTGGTGACCACCCTGGACGAAATAGCCGTCCAGCAGCCCAACCAGATTCCGTACCCGGGCTTCGCCGTCTCTCCCCAACACACCGGGGATCACGGAGAAAGTGTAAGAGATGCCGTCCTGCGCCTCCGCGTAGGGTAACTTCGCCACCGAGTTGCAGGAGGCGATGGCGCCCTTCCTATCCCTACCGTGCATCGGGTTCGCCCCCGGAGCAAACGCTTCCCCCGCTTTGCGGCCGTCCGGCGTCGCACCGGTCTTCTTCCCGTACACCACATTGGATGTGATGGTCAAGACCGACAAGGTGGGCACGGATCCCCTGTAAGTCGGCTGCCGGCGGAGCTTCTCCATGAAGCGCCGTACCAGGTTCACGGCAATCTGATCCACGCGGTCGTCATCATTGCCGAAAGCCGGGTAGTCGCCCTCGATCTGGAAGCTAACGGTGATACCCTTTTCATCCCGGATCGGCTTGACCCGGGCGTATCTGATCGCCGACAGCGAGTCGACCGCCACCGACAGGCCGGCAATACCGCAAGCCATCGTCCGCAGGATCTCCTCGTCGTGGAGTGCCATCTCCAGGCTTTCGTAGCAGTACTTGTCGTGCATGTAGTGAATGATGTTGAGCGCATTGATGTAGGTCTGAGCCAGCCAGTCGAGTACCCGGTCGTAGGCCGCCATGACCCTATCGTAATCCAACACCTCATCCAGAACCGGCGCCGTGGCGGGCCCCACCTGCTCCCCGGTCTTCTCGTCGATGCCGCCGTTGAGGGCGTAAAGCAGTGCCTTTGCAAGGTTCACCCGAGCCCCGAAGAACTGCATCTGCTTGCCGATCCGCATGGCCGAGACGCAGCAGGCGATCCCATAGTCGTCGCCCCAGTACGGGCGCATCAGATCATCGTTCTCATACTGGATCGATGACGTATCTATCGAAACCTGGGCGCAGAACTGCTTGAAGCCCTCGGGCAGCTTTTCGGACCAGAGCACCGTCAGGTTCGGCTCAGGCGCTGGGCCAAGGTTATACAGGGTCTGCAGGAACCGGAAGGAGTTGCGGGTGACGAGCGGGCGGCCGTCCGCACCCATGCCGCCCACGCACTCCGTGACCCAGGTCGGGTCCCCGGAGAAGAGCTCGTTGTACTCGGGCGTACGCAGGAAGCGGACCAACCGCAGCTTCATCACGAACTGGTCAGCAAGTTCCTGGGCCTCCTCTTCCGTCAACAGCCCCGCCCGGATGTCTCTCTCAACGTAGATGTCGAGGAAGCTGGAGACCCGGCCAAGGCTCATGGCCGCCCCGTTCTGCTGCTTGACCGCGGCCAGGTATGCGAAGTACAGCCACTGGTATGCCTCCTGCGCCGTACGGGCCGGCCCGGAGATATCGAAGCCGTAGGAAGCCGCCATCTCCTTCAGCCCTTGCAGCGCTCGGATTTGCTCAGTGATCTCTTCCCGGTCCCGAATGGTTTCCTCGGTTATGCTAGGCCGATCGAGCCGCTCCAGCACCTCCTTCTTGGCAGCGATCAGATGATCGACCCCGTAGAGTGCCACCCGCCGGTAATCACCAATGATACGACCGCGGCCATAGGCGTCCGGAAGCCCGGTGATAATCCCGGCGTGCCGGGCCTTGCGGATCTCAGGGGTATATGCATCGAAAACACCCTGGTTATGAGTTTTGCGATACTGGGTGAAGATCGTCTTGATTTGCGGGTCGAGTTCATAACCGTATGCCTCGCAGGCTGCTTCAACCATACGAATGCCGCCGAAGGGCATAATGGCCCGCTTGAGCGGAGCATCGGTCTGCAGGCCCACGATCAATTCTACTTCGGGATCAATATAGCCGGGTTTGTGAGAGGTTATCGTTGAAGGCGTCCGGGTATCGATATCGAGCACCCCACCCCGCCGCCGTTCCTCCGCCAGCAACTCGAGACACTTCTGCCACAGGCGCTCCGTCGTCAGGCTCGGGCCAGCCAGAAACGAGCCATCGCCCGTATACGGGGTCACGTTTCGCTGTATGAAGTCACGTACGTCGATGGTTCGCTGCCACTCGCCAGGCGCGAAACCCTCCCAGGCATCGGTCCGAGTTTGCGAACGTTCGGGCACTATTTGAACTGCCATACGGCGACACATCTCCTTCGCGGGGGCGGTGACAGCATCGCCGGATTTGTGCTTGTGCGCCCCATCACTTGTTTCCCGCAACCATTGTATCATGCCTTACATACCCCAACCTAGGGGGCCGGCGCAGCGACGATGTAACACTTTTGTTAACGCCTGCTCCACCCATTGACAGGCACCCACGCTACCGGTATATTCAACACCGAGGAGGGTCTGTGAAAGAGTTCACAATCGCAAGAAGCGAGACCTCTCATAAGGCCGTCCTTAATAACGAGGGGGAAAGCGAAGATGGCCTC
>JBLNBY010000333.1:0-5656 GCA_050260295.1 Bacteroidota bacterium | reverse complement strand
TTGCTCGGCTACGATTCCACCTCCGTCGCCTCCCAGTCGGCCACAAAGCTTCCCCCGCCGCCTGAACCCATATACCTATACGTCGACCTTGACAAAGCCACGCTTACCGTCTACAGCGACGGTAAACCTTACAAGACCTACCCGGTGGCCATCGGTAAGTCGAAGACCGCCAGTCCCATCGGAGACTGGAAGATCGTCTGGAAGGACCGCGGTTGGGGTGGCGGTTTTGGTACCCGCTGGATGGGTCTGAACGTCCCCTGGGGGACATATGGGATTCACGGTACCAACAAGCCCTGGTCCATCGGCCGCCGGGCCAGCGCCGGCTGCTTTCGTATGTTCAACCGTGACGTGGAGGAGTTGTATGAGTGGATTCCGCACGGAAGCCGTGTGATCGTGCGCGGCAGCATGCAACCCCAGCTTACCAGGTCGGAGTACGGGTTGGGGGTCAGCGGAAAGGACGTCGTCTTCCTGCAGATTGCACTGCAGAAGGCCGGGGTTCTGGCACAGGAGGCAGACGGAAGGTTTGGCCCGGCCACCCAGAAGGCGGTCGAAGAGCTGCAGGCCGCCCTGCGTCTACCGGTAACCGGCCGTGTCATGAGTGACCTGCTCGTCCTGCTTGGGCTGAAACAGGCACCGGGCATTCCCTGAACCGACATGCCCCGAGGTGTGAGGCCGAGGCGGTCGAGGTGTGAAGCCGGGATGCGGCCAAAGTGCGGTCGAAGTACAGTCGAAGTACGACCAAGGTGTGAAAGCCAGGAAGGAGGCCAGCCCATAATGCGCCGCAGTCTCCGGTCCCCGTCTGCCCGTCGATCCCCAACCCCGCCGGCCCGCCGAACAGCCCCGCAACTGCCACCATACGACCAGCGGTGGCGGGGGGCGATTTGGGGGGCGCGCAACTGGCGCTGGCCGTGGACGAGGCTGGCTTGGGGCGGAGCAAGGGTTGCAGCCTACGTTCTCCTGGGTATTGCGCTCTCCCGGCTGGCCGTAGCCATCGACAGCCAGCCGGCACTGATCCGGGAAGCGCTCCAGGTGGGGCTGGAAACTCTGGCCGTGGGAGATTTGAGTGGAAGGTATTCAGTGCTCCCTGCCGCCAGTTGGAGGCTGCAGAACCGGCCACGGCCCGAGCAGCAAGAACCCGCTGCGGAGCCGCGGGGAGGTCAGGCAACCGAAATCGAGGATCCCGTACCCTCGCCTGGTTCGGAGCACAAACCCCTGCCCTCCGGCACGGGGGGGCCGGGCAACGTCGAACGTCTCGTTCTCTGGGAATATACACTGCCGTCCTGGGGCGAGGTGGCATACACACCTTCCGGGACTCCGGTTGCGAGTACGGCAGGCGAGTTCCAGGAGACAGTTGCCGCGGCCATCCAGGAGTTTCAGGAGCGGTATCCTCAGGTTGAGGTGGAAGTCACCTGGCTGAACGAAGGGCAGGTGCTGCCGGAGCTGGCTCGTGCAGCGGCCGGAGCGGGCGAACTGCCCGATCTCGTGGCCCTACCAGAGGCAACCATCGCCCATACCCGGGCATCTTCCCTGGCAAAGCTCATACCGCAAAGTGTGGAATTCTCACCTGCTGCCCTGCAGGGCCAGCGATTGGAGGCGGGAGCAGCCCGCTCGTTTGCCGGCGGGGACGGTCCTTGGGTCATTCCCCGCTGGTTGGAATGGCAGGCATGGGTTGCGAGCAAGACCATTTGGCAAAAGTTGGGCCTGGACACGGATGGGGTGATCCGGTCGGGGTGGCAGTGGGCCGACGTAACGCAGGCAATCCACAAGTCACTGGGCGGTAGGAGCACCAGGGGGAGCAAAGGAAGTTCAGGGGTCTACCTTTTCCCCACTGCGTGGACTTTCACAGGTCTACTGCTCGCAAGTGAACGACCGACCCCCTATGCATGGCCGGCCACGTCTGGTACTGACAGGTGGCGCCCTTCTGGGCGGTCGCGGCTAGCCGACGGTGAGTCCGTCGAGCTTCGTTGGGACGCCGAGTTTCTCAATCGGGTAGCCGGAGTGTGGCAGGAATGGACCAGCAGCGGCGGCCCGCAACCTTACAACAATAGCGCCATGGCTGGATGGCTGACGGCCGCTGGGCGGGGTGAGCTGGTCGTGGGCGGCCCAGTCAGCCCCACGTTGGTCAAGTACCTATTCGACGGTCCCATCGGTCGTCGGGCAGGTCCGGGGCAAGAGTCGAATACCGCGACAACCGCCCGTAACAGCAACCTGCTCTTCTTACCCGTCCCCACGTCGGCGGCGGGGGCGGGATCGGTACTTCCGGTCCGGTTGTCCGGCTACCAGGTTCTTACCGGCACGGGGAAAACTCCCAACACCGACAGCGACCGGGTGCGCCTCGCTGCGGAACTTGGCCTTGTTCTCGCCCACCGTGTCCAGGCCTGGGCTGTCCGCAAACAGGGTTTCTTGCCCGTGGAAGTGGAAGTCACCTCCGCCGGTTACCCCAAAACCGTGCTGGCGGCCTATCATCCCGGCGAATTGTCATCCTTACTGCAGGCTTCGCCCCGGCAGGCCGTACAGCCTCTGCTGCCGCCAGACTACGCAAAGGCCAAAGAGCAGGCCCTCGAGGAGTTGGTTCGCTCCGCACCCGAGCTGACCGCTGGCCGGGCCGAACCATTCAGCGTTGCCGAACACATGCGTGAGATCCTGCAAGCGCCACTCTTGCCATCAGGGGCGGCCGACGGGGCCGGTCAAGAGGTTGGACCTTGACGCAAACCCGGCCCGAAGTACTTCATGGCCAGGGAGAACCGGAGTGTATGGAGTGTATAATAATGACTGCTACCAACTGGTGTGTGAACGGGAGGACAGGCCGGTTGCCACAGAAGAGACCGCTTCTCGTAAGTGCCTGTCTGGCCGGTATCCCTTGCCGGTATGACGGCCAGGCCCGCACCGTCCCGGAGATCGTTGCTCTCGTCCGGGAAGGCAAAGCTATACCTGTCTGTCCCGAAGTGTTGGGTGGGCTCTCTACCCCCCGCCCTCCCGCCGAGATTCGTGGCGAAGGCAGTGGCAACGCTGAAGGGATCGGCCCGGGAAGCCTGGTCCTTGCGAATGTGGCCCGTGTTGAGACCGAGCACGGTGTGGACGTAACCGATGCTTATCGCAAGGGGGCGGCCGAGACCTTGCGGATCGCTCGGGATGTTGGAGTCAAGCTCGTCGTCTTCAAAGAGAAGAGCCCGGCTTGCGGCGTCCATACCGTGGGCGATGGATCGTTTCGAGGACGGCTCCGTCCCGGCTCGGGCGTGGCCACCGCGTTGTTACGGCAAAATGGGATCGAGGTCATCAATGAGGACGAATTCAAGGAAACGTCTCCCTTGGGCCGGTCTGAGGGCGAGGACCGCCCGGACAATACCCAGCTGGGGGTGATCAGGAATACGGGAGCCGGTCTTGCGGAGGGCGGTCGCGTTGACAAGTGAGGGGGGCGTCGTTATAATCGTCTTGTTTTGAGACCCGCTCCGAAGTGAGGAGGCGGAGCCGCGCTCCCGCCCCTCGAATGGGGGTGTCGCAATGAGCGATCAGAACCGCATGGGGGACTGGTTTCGGCGGAACTACGGCAACTTCAGACCCTTCGGGGAGAGCGGCAAAGACGAACCACCTGCGGATGAAGAGGATCTGGGCTTCCAGGATTTCGAGCTGACCCTCAGCTTTCCACAACCCCCTGATAACGTCTGGCAATCCATCAAACTGGTCAACGGACGCCTCGTGGTGACTTTTGAATTCGTCTTTGACGACGTAACCAATCTGGAAAGCGGCGAAGATGATGAAGGTGACACCTGAGCGACGCCGCGCAGCCACCGTTTCTTGAAAAGCACGCAGACCCTGCGGCCGGGTCTTTAGCCGGCCGCAGGGTTTTCTTTGTTTGCCTTATTCGGATCGGACCAGAAGCACCAGCTCGATCTCGACGGGTGCACCTGCGGGCAGGGCGGCTACGCCCACTGCCGCGCGGGCATGCCGGCCTGCTTCTCCAAAAAGTTCCACCAGGATGTCAGAGGCACCGTTCACGACGGCTGGCTGCCTGTCGAACCCGGGAGCACTGGCTACGTAGCCAGTAACTTTCACCACTCGCTCGATCCGATCCAGGTCACCCACACCCGCCACCGCCGCCAGGGCATTGAGACAGGCAATCCTGGCTGCCTGGTAACCTTCTTCGACACTGACTTCCTCGCCCAGCCTCCCGCGAACCTGCAGGACACCGTTTACCAGCGGGAGCTGCCCGGAAGTATACACCCATTGCCCCACCCGTACCGCCGGGGTATACGCTCCCAGCGGGGCGGGGCTGCTTGGAAGCTCAAGACCCAATTCCTGCAAACGTGCTTGGATTTTCATTTTTCGTGACCTGCTCCTTCATCCTTGGCAAAACCTTGATCCAACGTCCATTATCACCAAAGCGCCGCCAGGAAGCCAATATGCTTTAGTAAGGCAATTGCTCCCGAGGGGAGGACGCAGCGGTGAGCCACTGAGCCGGTATGTAAGGTCTCCGCTTCTCATACCCATCGAAGAGGACGGAGACGGATATGAAGGAGGAGACGAGTGTGGCGCTCGTATGGGCGTTTCTGATGCTGGCCGGCATAGTGGCAATGGCCTTTGGAGGTTCTCCGGACCGGATAACCACTACCCTACTGACCCAGGCCCGCCACGGGATCGAGGCCTCCTTTGACCTGCTGGCGGTGGTTATCCTGTGGCTGGGGATCAGCCGGATCGCCGAACGGGCCGGGCTGCTCCCGGCGGTGGCCAGGTTCCTTTCCCCTCTTTTGCGGCGGCTCTTCCCCAGTCTGCCTGCGGACCACCCGGCTCTCGCCCCGATCGCCATCAACCTGACCGCCAACTTCCTCGGTCTCAACAACGCCGCCACTCCCTTCGGACTACAGGCCATGCGGGAGTTGGGCAAGACCAGTCCCGATCCGGGACGAATAACCCCCGCCATGACCACTTTCCTGGTCCTCAACAGTGCTTGCGTGACCGCCATCCCGGCCACCGCCATCGCCCTGCGGGCGGCGACAGGTGCAGCCGAGCCGGCAGCCATAGCCTTTCCGGCCACCCTGGCTTCACTGGCAGCCTCCACCGCCGTAGTGATCCTGGACGTCTTGTGGAGGCGTCTGGACCGCATCCGTATCCGAACCACGCCTGCAAGGCCGGTGCCAGCCCAGAGAGCGGTCTCAGGGGGGAGGCGGACACGGTGAACGCCGCAGCCTGGCTTATTCCTGGTTTGATTGTGGTGGTTCTCCTGGCTGCCCTGCAGCGAGGCACCAATATCCTCGAAGCTTTCGTCGAGGGGGCGCAGCAAGGGTTGGTCCTCGTCTACAACCTTGTCCCCTATGTGCTGGCCATCTACCTTGCCATCGGCCTGCTGCAAGAATCGGGGGTGCTCGGTTGGGTGGCCCGGATACTCGACCCGCTGCTGTCAAGGACCGGAATTCCTGCCGCACTCCTGCCCCTGATGATAGTCAGACCGCTTTCGGGCAGTGCCTCGCTCGGTGTAATAACGCAGATTCTGCGCACTTACGGGCCTGACAGCCTCGTGGGACGGATGGCCTCGGTCATGCAGGGAAGCAGCGACACCACGTTTTATGTGCTCACCGTCTATACCGGAGCTGCCGGAGTCCGGGAAACCGGCCGGGCGTTGCCCATCGCCATCGTGGGTGATCTGGTCGGTTTTTCCGTT